>CAVDAU010000071.1:0-10655 GCA_963607015.1 Streptococcaceae bacterium | reverse complement strand
TACGCGCGTAAACCGTTTCATCTACGCGCGTAAACCGTTTCGATACCGTGCGGCACCCCAACGATGGGCTTCGTTGAAGAGCATATCCGTATTTGCAACCCGGTTGCAGCGGGCGGCAGATACTTTTGCGCCACCGAAACAAGACAACTAAAGACACATCAATGAACACATCAAAGCCCATCTGCCTCGTGGCTGCAATGATAGTCGCAGCAAACGCCTACGCCGACGGCAACATCACCGGCACGGTCTTCAGCAAGAACACATCAGAACCCATCGGCTTCGCAAACGTCGTGCTCGTCAAGCCCGACACCGGCACTCCGCTGCTCATCGGAGCCATGACTGCCGACGACGGCACGTTCACCATAGAGAAGGCACCGGCGGGTACGTACATCATACGCTTCAGCAACATAGGCAGCGTGAGTCAGGAACGCGAGGTGCAGGTTGCGGATTCGGACATAGACCTTGGCAGGATTCTGCTTGCCGACGACACCAAGCTGCTTCAGGAGGTGGTGGTGACCGGACAGCGCAGCCAGATGTCGGTGAACACGGAGCACAGGGTGTTCAACGTAAGCTCCAACATCTCGTCGGCAGGCGCATCGGCAGACGAGCTGCTCGCCTCGGTGCCGTCGGTGGACGTCAACAGCGACGGCGAGATTTCACTGCGCGGCAATGCCGACGTGATGGTGTGGATCAACGGAAAGGAGATGGGCATGACCGCCGACAACCGCGCACAGATCCTGCGGCAGATTCCGGCGGAGACCATCGAGAGCATCGAGGTGATGACCAACCCGTCGTCGAAGCACAGCACGGAAGGCACGGCAGGCATCATCAACATCAGGCTGAAGGAGGATCACCGCCACGGATACTTCGGCAGTGCCGAGGCGGATGCCGACACGCGCGGCAACGTCAATGCCAACTTCAACATAAACTACAACGAGGGCAAGTTCGAGTCGTTTGCAGGCATCGGACTGATGTCCCACCACACCCCGGGCGGAACGACATCGCGCCGCTCATACGACACAGGCCACTACCTCAACTCGGACGGCACGAACAAGAAGCACGAGAACAGCGCGTTCCTGCGCCTCGGCACCAACTTCAAGCCCGACGAGAACAACACGCTGTATGTCAGTGCAATCGGCACCCTCGGGCACAAGTGGGGACACACCTCGACCACACACCTCAGCAATCTTCCGGACCAGTGGACGGGCAACGTCAACAACTCGCGCGAGAGCGGCGACACCCGTGGAGCGAACGTCATGCTCGGCTATGAGCACACGTTCGGCACCGACCACCACATCGACATGAACGTCAGCTACAACATCTGGCAAGGTCCCAACGACAACCGCATACACGAGGACGAGACATGGGCAGACGGCACGGCGGCATCCGTGTGGCGAAGCCAGCATCAGGACGTGAAGATCAGCAACTGGGAGGCTGCCGTCGACTATACCAACCAACTGCTGCCGGAACTGCGCTTGGAGGCAGGATACAAGGGCAACTACAACCATGAGAACAGCCCCGCATCATACGCATCGGGGTCGTCGGCCGACAATCTGTCGCCGATGAACGACCTCTACAACCGCTTCATCTACGACACCGACATCTCCGCGCTCTACGTCAACTTCTCCGGACAACACGGACTGCTGACATACTCTGCCGGACTGCGCGGCGAGGCATGGCAGATACGCACCCGCTCATTAGGCTACGGGCAGACCGGCAGCGACGTGTCTCCGTTCAAGAAGAACGACTTCGCCCTGTTCCCCTCGGCATCCGTCGGACTGACATTCGCAGACGGAAACGAGATAAAGCTGAACTACTCGCGACGGATAAACCGCCCATACGGCCCGCAGCTGAACACCTTTGAGAACATCTCCGACCCGTCGGAGGTGCACCTCGGCAACCCGCTCATCCAGCCCGAATACAGCAATGCTCTCGAGTTGACGTACATGAAGGACTGGAGCGGCCACACCCTCTCCGTGTCAGGCTATCTGCGCTCAAATACCGACATGATCAGCCACGTCAGCTTCCTGGCGCCGATGGCTTCAGACCCGAGCGTCAACACCATGTACTACGGCCATGCCAACGTGGGCAACATGCTCAATGCCGGCGTGGAGATAATATCTCACAACACCCTCTCCGGCTTCCTGACGCTGACCACCACGGCAAATATCTACAACAGCCATCTCAAGGCATGGAGCACGGACTATCCGCTGCACGACAGCTTCTATGCCGTGCACGGTGACAAGCAGGACCGGCTGGTGTGGAACATACACAGCATGGCATCTGTACGCCTGCCGTGGAGCATGACGTTCCAGGCCACGGGACGCTACAGCTCACGCAGCGTGACGGCACAGGGCACGCTCGAAGACAACTGGGACGTGGAGGCAGGACTGCGCAAGAACATCGGGGCATGGAGCCTGTCGCTCACGTGCAAGGACATCTTCAACTCCAAGAAGACGCACAACATACTCTACGGCAACGGCTACACACAGTCCATCAGCAAGTGGAGCGAGGGACGCACCCTGCGCCTGTCTGCGACCTACACCTTCGGCAAGACACACAGCCACGACGACCATGACCACCACAACCACATCGACACCGGCGGCTATGGAGACGAGGAGGCTCACCACCATCATCATTGACGGCGGCGGGTCATCCCGTTACGGGGTCACTTATATATAAGGAATATGCAGGGACGCTTGGAGAGGTCGGGCACCTTGCGGGCTGCCCACTCGCGCAACGTCATGGTGCGGATGTACTCGTCGGGACAGGTAATGTCGGAGGCGATACAGAGGCGCGTCTGCTGACGGCAGGTGTGCAGGATGTCGTCTACAATCTTGTTGTTGCGGTAGGGTGTCTCGATGAATATCTGCGTCTGCTGCTCGGCATAGGCTCTCTGTTCCAACCTGTGCAGACACTTGGCACGCTCGGCAGGCTCTATGGGCAGGTAGCCGTTGAAGGCGAAGCTCTGTCCGTTGAAGCCCGAAGCCATGAGCGAGAGGATGATGGACGAAGGGCCGATGAGCGGAACGACGCGCAGTCCGCGACGCTGTGCCAGTGCCACGACATCGGCACCGGGGTCGGCAATGGCGGGACATCCGGCTTCGGATATGACACCGACAGGCAGACCTTCTTTCTCCAGCGGCTGCAAGTAACCGCCTATGGCAGCAGCGGGAGTGTGTTTGTTCAGCTCGCGGAAGGTGAGCGAATCAATGTCCATGTCCTTGTCCACCTTGCGCAGGAAGCGGCGTGCGGAGCGCACGTCCTCGACGATGAAGTGCTTTATGGAGGTTATGACATCGTGGTTGAAAGCCGGCAACACACGGTCAAGAGGCGTGTCGCCAAGGGTCACGGGGATGAGGTAAAGGGCTGCCTCTGTCATCTGCTGCATTTTCTTTTCTGCTGTTTGTTTGGCGCAAAGGTAAAGGGTTTTGCTTAACTTTGCACGCCGTGTTCCGTGAAAAACAGGATGGCACGCATACGCAATACACACACATGACTGAACCCGAATGTAAGACCGATGCGCCTGACAGAGCAGGCGGCTGGATGGCACTAAGCCCATTGGCCGTGTTTCTGTGTCTCTACTTGGTGACATCGGTTGTTCTGAACGATTTCTACAAGATTCCCATAACGGTGGCGTTCCTGCTGTCGTCGTGCTATGCCGTGGCAACAATGCGCGGCGTGAGCCTGAACGACCGCATCAGCCTCTTCTCTGCCGGCGCAAGCAACGGCAACATACTGCTGATGGTGTGGATTTTCATCATGGCAGGCGCGTTCGCACAGAGTGCTAAGGACATGGGTGCCATCGACTCCATCGTGAACCTGACGCTGTCTGTCCTGCCGTCGAACCTGCTGCTGGCAGGCATCTTCGTCGCCTCGTGCTTCATATCGCTGTCGATAGGCACAAGCGTCGGCACCATTGCCGCACTGGCACCCGTGGCCGTCGGGTTGGCACAGAAGACAGGTATAGACCTGCCCTACATGACGGCAGTGGTGGTCGGTGGCTCTTTCTTCGGCGACAACCTGTCGTTCATCTCCGACACGACCATCGCTGCCACGCGCACGCAGGACTGCCGGATGAGCGACAAGTTCAGGCTGAACATACGCGTAGTGCTGCCGGCAGCCATAGTGGTGCTGGCCATATATATCGTGAAAGGGCTGTCGATGGATGCTCCAGCCTATACGGGTGATGTGGAGTGGCTGAAGGTAATCCCCTACATGCTGGTATTAGTATTGGCCATCAGCGGCATGAACGTGATGCTGGTGCTCTTCATAGGCATCATGGCCACAGGCCTTGTGGGTACGCTATGCGGCATGCCGGTGTTCGATTGGGTGGCATCGATGGGCACGGGCATCATGGGCATGAGCGAACTGATAATAGTGACACTGCTGGCAGGAGGCATGCTGGAGGTGATACGCCGGAACGGCGGAATAGACTTCGTGATGCGGAAACTGACGCGGCGCATACACGGCAAGCGCGGTGCGGAGCTGTGCATCGCCGCACTGGTGAGTGTGGCCAACCTGTGCACGGCAAACAACACCATCGCCATCGTGACCACGGGCGGCATTGCACGGCAAATAACGGAACGCTTCGGCCTGGACCGGCGAAAGACGGCAAGCATCCTGGACACTTTCTCATGCACGGTGCAGGGGCTGATCCCATACGGTGCACAGATGCTGATAGCCAGCGGTCTGGCAGGCATCTCGCCGGTGAGCATCATCAGCCATCTGTACTACCCCATGCTGACCGGCGTATGCACGCTCATGGCCATACTGCTGCGCTATCCACGCAAGTACTCTTGAAAAAAAGAAAGACAGGACATTGCCGGTCAGAGAAATATGCCTACCTTTGCGCATTGCTACGAGTTAGCAAGAAGTAAAATCTACAAAAAACGTAACAGATTAAAGATTTATGGCAACAAAAATCAGATTGCAGAGACACGGTCACAAAGGCTACGCCTTCTACACCATCGTCATTGCAGATTCGAAAGCTCCACGTGATGGACGCTTTATCGAGAGAATTGGTACTTACAACCCGAACACCAATCCTTCGACAGTAGACCTCAAGTTTGACCGCGCCCTCTACTGGGTAAAGACAGGTGCGCAGCCGACAGACACCGTGCGCAACATTCTGTCGCATGAAGGTGTGTACCTGATGAAGCACCTTGAAGGCGGTGTGGCAAAGGGTGCATTCGACGAGGCTGAGGCTGAGAAGAAGTTTGAGGCTTGGAAGGCCGAGAAAGCCGGCAAACTGCAGGCACTGAAGGAGAAGAACACAAGTGCCAAGAAGAAAGTCCAGAGCGAGCGTCTGGAAGCAGAGAAGAAGATAAACGAGACCAAGGCCAAGGAACTTGCCGAGAAGAAGGCAGCCGAGGCAGCTGCAAAGGCCGCTGAAGAAGCAGCAAAGGCAGCCGAGGCAGCAGCTGCTGAAGCAGAAGCAACAGCAGCAGAGGCTGAAGCTCCGGCAACGGAAGCTCCTCAGGCAGAGGCTTCGGCTGAATAAAGACAGTACTTGGAATTACAACTTAAGGAAGCCTCTTTGCACAGGTAGATATGCATGGGGCTTCCTTTCTTTTTTTCACACATACATACATCATCATTATGAAGAAGGTACTTTACTTGATGGCAGCAGCCATGCTGACAGCATGCGGAACAGGCGGTAACGGCTACACCATTACGGGCACCGTGGAGGGTTCGCAGGACGGAGACTCGGTGTTCTTGCAGAAGAGAGAGAACAGGCAGATGGTAAGGATAGCAGCCACCACCATAAAGGACGGCAGCTTCAGTTTCAGCGGCACACAGGACACAACCGCCGTGCGCTATATCATGCACTACGACATCGACAACAACGATACCGGCATTGATTTCTTCCTTGAGAACGGCAACATCAGCATTGACCTGAACGCCGTGTCACCATCGGCCACAGGCACACCCAACAACAATGCCTATCAGACCGTGCGCGACCGCATCGCGACACTACGCGCAGAAGAGGTCAAGGCATACAACAGCCTTAGCGACAGCTCGTTGAGCGAAGCACAGCGTGACAGCCTGCAGAAGCAGGTAGAGGCGTTGGACAACGAATTGAGCAACGCGTTGATAGACGGATGCCGCAACAACATCAATACAGAAACCGGCATATACCTGCTGAAGCAGAGCTACTACTACATGGACGACGACCAGCTGACGGAGATCACCGACATGATTCCGGAACGCTTCCTCAGCGACCAAAGCGTGGCAAGCATCAAGGCTTTCGTCGGTAAGAAGAAGGCTACGGCAGTGGGACAGAAATTCACGGACTTTCAGCTACAGGATCCTGACGGCAAGGACATAAAGTTGAGCGACTACGTTGGCAAGAGCAAGCTGGTATTAGTGGACTTCTGGGCAAGCTGGTGCGGTCCCTGTAGGCAGGAGATGCCGACATTGGTGAAGGCTTACGCACAGTACAAGGACAAAGGGTTCCAGATCGTGGGCGTGTCGCTGGACCGCAATGCCGAGGACTGGAAGAAGGGCATCAGTGAGTTGGACATCACATGGCCACAGATGTCAGACCTGAAGTACTGGGACAGTGCAGCTGCCGACATGTATGCAGTGAACTCAATCCCGCACACGGTGCTGATAGACCGGGACGGCACCATCGTGGCACGCGGACTGCGCGGTGAAGCATTGCTGGAACAGCTCAAGGAGCTTGACAAATAATCCGAGACACAAAAAGGGAGACATATATATAATGGAGAAGGACATCAGGATTGCTGTCGCCGGAACAGGCTATGTGGGACTGAGCATCGCCACGCTACTTAGCCAACATCATGAGGTGACGGCTGTGGACATCGTGCCCGAGAAAGTGGAAATGATAAACAACCGCATATCTCCCATCGAAGACAAGGAGATAACGGAGTATCTGCAGACCAAGCCCCTGCACCTGAAGGCTACGCTCGATGCCAAGGAGGGCTATGCGGATGCCGACATCGTGGTGGTGGCAGCACCGACCAACTACGACAGCAAGAAGAACTTCTTCGACACCTCTGCGGTGGAGGCTGTCGTAGACACGGTTATGAAATATAACGCCGATGCAATTATCGTCATCAAGTCAACCATACCCGTGGGATACACCGAGAGCCTGCGCCGCAAGACCGGAAACAGGAACATTCTGTTCTCACCGGAGTTTCTGCGCGAGAGCCGTGCGTTGTACGATAACCTCTACCCCAGCCGCATAATCGTCGGCACAGACCCTGACGACGCACGACTCATGGAGGCTGCACGCACATTTGCCTCGCTGCTGCAGGAGGGTGCCGTCAAGCAAGACATCGACACGCTGTTCATGGGCTTCACCGAGGCAGAAGCCGTGAAGCTGTTTGCCAACACATACCTGGCACTGCGCGTGAGCTACTTCAACGAGCTTGACACCTATGCCGAACTGAAAGGGCTTGACACGAAGTCGATCATCGATGGCGTGTGTCTGGATCCGCGCATCGGAGCGTTCTACAACAATCCGTCGTTCGGCTACGGCGGCTACTGTCTGCCGAAGGACACGAAGCAGTTGCTTGCAAACTATGCCGACGTGCCTGAGAACCTGATACAGGCCATCGTGGAGAGCAACCGCACGCGCAAGGACTTCATTGCCGACCGCGTGCTGACCATTGCGGGCTATTACAACGAAAACAGCCAGTACAGTCCCGACAGTGAGAAGCAGTGCGTCATTGGCGTGTTCCGCCTGACCATGAAGTCCAACAGCGACAACTTCCGCCAAAGCTCGATACAGGGCATCATGAAGCGCGTCAAGGCAAAGGGAGCTGCGGTGATAATCTACGAGCCTACCCTACCCGACGGCTCGACATTCTTCGGCAGTGAGGTGGTGAACAGCCTCGACGAGTTCAAACGCCGCTCTCAGGCCATCATCGCAAACCGCTATGACCGCTGTCTGGACGACGTGAAAGACAGGGTCTATACGCGCGACATCTTCCGCAGAGACTGATTGCAAAAACATAAACACATACACACATAACTATAATGGAAAGGAAAGTAGCACTTATTACCGGAATAACGGGTCAGGACGGATCGTATCTTGCAGAGTTCCTGTTGGATAAGGGATATGAAATCCACGGCATCCTGCGCCGTTCATCGTCATTCAACACCGGCCGCATCGAGCACCTTTATCTTGACGAATGGGTGCGCGACATGAAGAACAAACGCCTCGTCAACCTGCACTGGGGCGACATGACCGACTCCTCCTCATTGGTGCGCATCATCAGTGAGGTGCGCCCCACGGAAATCTACAATCTGGCAGCACAAAGCCACGTCAAGGTGTCGTTTGACGTACCTGAGTTCACAGCCGACACCGATGCCGCCGGAGTGCTGCGCTTGCTCGAGGCTGTGCGCATCTGCGGACTGGACAAGACCTGCCGCATCTATCAGGCATCGACTTCAGAGCTGTACGGCAAGGTGCAGGAAGTGCCGCAGAAGGAGACCACTCCGTTCTATCCGCGCTCGCCCTATGCCGTTGCCAAGCTGTACGGCTACTGGATAATGAAGAACTACCGTGAGAGCTACGGCATGTTCTGCTGCAACGGCATCCTGTTCAACCACGAGAGCGAACGCCGTGGCGAGACTTTCGTGACGCGTAAGATTACGCTGGCAGCGGCACGCATAGCACAAGGCTATCAGGACAAACTCTACCTTGGCAACTTGGACTCACTGCGCGACTGGGGCTACGCCAAGGACTACGTGGAGTGTATGTGGCTCATCCTGCAGCAGCCGGAGCCGGACGATTTTGTGATTGCCACAGGCGAATACCACACCGTGCGCGATTTCTGCACGCTGGCATTCAAGGAAGCGGGCATAGAACTGCGCTGGGAAGGCAAGGGCACAGAAGAGAAAGGTATAGACACGAAGACCGGCAGGACGCTTGTCGAAGTCGACCCGAAATACTTCCGTCCCGCCGAAGTGGAGCAGCTGCTCGGCGACCCCACGAAAGCCAAGAAGGTATTGGGATGGAACCCGCGCAAAACCACGTTCCGGGAATTAGTGAAGATAATGGTCGAGCATGACATGAAGTTTGCCCGCAAGCTGTACCTGAAAGCACAAATGCCGGAGTGATGGATATGCTTGCGAAAGACTCGAAAATCTACGTTGCCGGCCATCACGGATTGGTGGGGTCGGCCATTTGGAACAACCTCCACAAGAGAGGCTATGACAATCTTGTCGGGCGCAGCCACAAGGAGCTGGACCTGACAAGTCAGGCAGCCGTAAAGGACTTCTTCGACAGGGAGCAGCCCGATGCCGTGGTGCTTGCCGCAGCGTTTGTGGGCGGCATAATGGCGAACTCGCTCTACCGTGCTGACTTCATCATGCAGAACATGAAGATACAGTGCAACGTCATTGAGCAGGCATACCTGCACCACGTCAAGAAGCTGCTGTTTCTCGGCTCCACGTGCATCTATCCCAAGAATGCGCCACAACCCATGAAGGAAGACGCGCTGCTGACCTCGCCGTTGGAATATACCAACGAGGAGTATGCCATTGCGAAGATTGCAGGACTGAAGATGTGCGAGAGCTATAACCTGCAGTATGGCACGAACTACATAGCCGTGATGCCGACCAACCTGTACGGTCCGAACGACAATTTCCATCTCGAGAACAGCCACGTGCTGCCGGCCATGATGCGCAAGGTCTATCTTGCCAAGCTGATACATGAGGGTGACTGGGAAGCCATACGCACGGACATGGACAAGCGTCCGATAAATCCGCCTGCAAGATTGCAGGAGATTGTGGGCGCGGACAATGTCAGCGGCAGCAGTGACAAGGAGCGCATACTGAAAGCGTTGGCGTTCTACGGCATCGAGGACAACAAGGTGACGCTATGGGGCGACGGCAGTCCGCTGCGGGAATTCCTGTGGAGCGAAGACATGGCAGATGCCTCCGTACACGTACTTCTGAATGTGGACTTCTCCGACATCATCGGTGTGGAGAAATACTCAAGCGTGTTCTATGGCGTGAAAGCCGACGGCGAGGTGAACCGCAACAACTCCGAAGGACGCGGTGGAGCCATACCGTCGCTCGGCGAGATACGCAACTGCCACATCAACGTCGGCACGGGCAAGGAACTGACCATCAAGTCACTGTCACAACTTGTGGCAGACACCGTGGGCTTCGCCGGACAGATAGCGTGGGACACCACAAAACCGAACGGCACGCCGCGCAAGCTGATTGACGTGGACAAGCTGCACAGCCTTGGATGGCATCACAGCGTCGAGATTGAAGACGGCGTGAGGAAGCTCTACGAATGGTACAGGCAGAGCCTCGACACGACGGCCTGAACCGAGGGACACTACAAAATTAAAAGAGAGGAAGTGTGCGGATACCCGCGTGCACTTCCTCTCCTTCGTTTGTAATAATATCTACACTTATGAAACCTAATGTTCTCCTGTAAGGAACGACAGCCATTGGGGCTGTGGAAGACCTCAAGCCTTGATGTTGCCGTTCACCACAATCAGCTTGTCGAGCTGTTTCTGAAGGACTTGGCACATTATTCCGTTGCCCATGTCCTGATAACGCTGAATCTGATACCTTAGCTTTGTAACTGTTGCATTTGTCTTCAAGTTCATCATAATCTAATCTCCTCTTTCATTTGCCTCCCGCGCTTCGGGAAGCCATTAAAC
>CAVDAU010000070.1:0-10665 GCA_963607015.1 Streptococcaceae bacterium | reverse complement strand
TCATACGCATCATCGGAGCAAATCATACGCATCATCGGAGCAAATCATACGCACTGAAGTTCTGTGGACTCCTTTTTAAGTCGTGACCGTACTGCGAGTACGGCCACGAATGAAACGGCGAAGACACAGGATGTTATGACAAACGGCAATGGCATCTGATACAATTCTCAAAATCATTCATTGCGTTGTGGCGCATGACTGCACGCTCATAAGGTCACTGATGATGGCATCCGATATGAATATGCCGGAGGGCGTGAGGCGCAGACAGTCACCGTCAATCCGCATCCTGCCACTCGAGAGGTATTGCTTCGACATGTCAAGGCAATAGCCGTGGAGCTTCGCGCCGAAGCGTGCCGACAGCCTGCCGAGGCTGATGCCCCGGGATGTGCGCAGTCCGGTCATGACATACTCATTGTACTGCGTCTGCTCGTCCAACTCTTCGAAGCCATAGTCACGCCTGCCGCCCTCTATGCCTTCTACGTATCTTGTCAGCGAAGCCACATTCCACTCGCGGCGTGTGCTGCCGTTGTAGGAATGTGCCGCTGCTCCAAGCCCCAAGTAAGGCACGCCGTGCCAGTAGGAGCTGTTGTGCACAGCCTGATGCCCGGGCTTGCAGAAGTTGGAGATTTCATAGTGCTCATAGCCGGCATTGAGAAGCTCGCCGCGCAACAGTCTGAAGAAATCCAGGCTCGTGTCTTCGTCAACAGGCTCTATGTCGCGACGCTCCACCATATTATATATAGGTGTTCCCTCCTCGTAGGTCAGGCTGTATGCCGAGATGTGTTCCACGCCGAGGGCAACGGCTGTGCGCAAATCGTTCTGCCATTCGGCAGTCGTCTCATCAGGAAGCCCGTAAATCAGGTCTATACTTATGTTGTCAAAACCCGCCTTGCGGCATCTCTCCACGGCGGCAATGGCTTCGGCAGCATTGTGCCGCCGGTTCAGGAAGTGCAGCTTGCGGTCATTGAACGTCTGCACCCCCATACTGATGCGGTTCACCGGCAGCGTCCTGAGCATGGAGACATAGTCTTCGGTGAGGTCGTCGGGATTGGCTTCCACGGTTATCTCCTCACACTGTCCGATGCCGAAAGTGCGGTCTAACGTGCTGAATATAAGTTCCAGGTTGCGGGCGGACAGCTGCGACGGCGTTCCTCCTCCCACGTAGACGGTCTTGAGGTCGTTGCTCCCGTCCTCGCCACAGCGCATCTGCATCTCGCGGCACAATGCGCCGACGTAGCGGTCCACGTATTCGCCGTGGGTGGTGGAGTAGAAATTGCAGTATATGCAGCGTGTCTTGCAGAAAGGAATATGAATGTAAATCCCTGCCATTGTTTTTAGGTCTGTCAGGGGCAAATGTAACTAAAATTCCTACATTTGTGCATTGTTAATCTTAAAACAGGGAATACACACATGATTACCGCAAGACATTTTGCCACCGGACTGCTGATGGCTCTCACCATGCAGGCTTTTGCACAGAGCAACGAGTGGCAGGATCCCCGCAAGAACGAGGTCAACAGGCTGCCCATGCATGCCGATTTCTTTGCCTACGAGAGCCGGCAGCTGGCAAGCCGTGGCGACAAAGAGCAGTCTGCCAACTACATGACGCTCAACGGCACATGGAAGTTCCATTGGGTGAAAGATGCGGATGCACGTCCGTTGGACTTCTGGAAGACCGACTACAATGACCGTGGATGGGGCACCATGCCCGTACCGGGAGTGTGGGAGCTCAATGGATATGGCTCGCCGCAGTACCTGAACATCGGCTATCCTTGGCGCGAACAGTTCAAGAACAATCCGCCGCAGGTGCCTGTGGAGGACAATCATGTCGGCTCCTACCGCAAGGAGATTACCGTACCTGCCGACTGGAACGGCAAGCAGATCATTGCCCACTTCGGTTCCGTGACATCAAACATATATCTCTGGGTCAACGGACGCTTCGTGGGCTACAGCGAAGACAGCAAGTTAGAGGCGGAGTTTGACCTGACATCCTACCTGAAGCCGGGGCAGAAGAACCTCATTGCCTTTCAGGTGTTCCGCTGGTGCGACGGCACCTATCTGGAAGACCAGGATTTCTTCCGCTATGCCGGAGTGGCACGCGACAGCTATCTGTATGCCCGCAACAAGCAGCACATCACGGATGTACGCGCTACTCCCGACCTTGACGCACAGTATGCCGACGGCACGCTCGATGTCAGTTTCTCGGCTACAGGCGGCGGAACGGTCAGCGCACAGCTGATCGATGCCGGCGGCACGGTGGTTTCCGAGCAGGAAACCGCTGCTTCAGCCAACGGAAAGCTGCGGTTTGAAGTGTCAAACCCGGCGAAATGGACTGCCGAAACTCCTTATTTATATACGCTGATGCTGAGCCTCAAGAAGGGCGCGGACGTGACTGAGTACGTTCCCGTAAAGGTGGGCTTCCGCAAGATTGAGATTAAGGACGCACAAGTGCTTGTCAACGGACAGCCCGTGCTGTTCAAGGGTGTGGACCGCCACGAGATGGATCCCGACGGAGGCTATGTCGTCTCGCGCGAACGCATGATACAGGACATCGAAATCATGAAGAAGTTCAACATCAATGCCGTGCGCACCAGCCACTACCCCGACGATAACTTCTGGTATGACCTGTGCGACCGCTACGGCATCTACATGGTTGCCGAGGCCAACATAGAATCACACGGCATGGGGTACGGCGATGCCACATTGGCAAAGCGCGACGACTATAAGACCGCACACATGCAGCGCAACCAGCGCAACGTGCAGCGCAACTTCAATCATCCGTCCATCATCTTCTGGTCGCTCGGCAATGAGGCAGGCTACGGTCCGAACTTCGAGGCTGCATACGACTGGGTGAAGGCAGAAGACCCCGGCCGACCCGTTCAGTACGAGCGTGCGGGCTATGAGGGCAAGAGCGACATCTACTGTCCGATGTACCTGGACTATGACGGCTGCATCAAGTACAGCGAAGACGCTACGAAGACAAAGCCGTTGATACAGTGCGAGTATGCCCATGCCATGGGCAATTCCGAAGGCGGTTTCAAGGAGTATTGGGACCTGATACGCAAGTATCCGAAGTATCAGGGCGGCTTCATCTGGGACTTCGTCGACCAGTCTGTGCGCTGGCAGAAGAACGGAAAGATGATCTACGGCTATGGCGGCGACTTCAACAGCTACGACGCGCATGACTTCAACTTCTGCGACAACGGACTGATAAGCCCCGACCGTGTGCCCAATCCCCACATGTATGAAGTGGGCTACTTCTATCAGAACATTTGGACAACACCGGAAGACGCTTCGACCGGCAAGATCCGCATCCTCAACGAGAACTTCTTCCGCAGCCTTTCAGACTACTACATGGAGTGGGAACTCCTGCATAACGGCAAGGCTGTGCGTGCCGGACGAATCGACAATCTGGATGTTGACCCGCAGAAAGAGGCGACAGTCACCATAGACTACGGCACGCTGTGCAATCACTGCGAGTGGCTGCTCAACGTGTCATACAAGCTGAAGAAGGCCGACGGTCTGCTGCCGGTGAACTTCACCGTGGCACGCGACCAGCTCGTCCTGAACCCCTATCAGGGAACATCCATGCAGTTGGCAAACGTCAGCGAGACCAACGTCGAGACAGCAGTGCCGGTCGTGAAGGACAACGACCGCAACTTCCTGACCGTCTCCGGAGGCAACTTCACCATAGACTTCAGCAGAAAGACCGGCATGATTGTGCGCTATGATGTCGAAGGCAAGAACATACTGAAGGAAGATGCCGCTCTGACACCTAACTTCTGGCGTGCTCCGACCGACAATGACTTCGGCGCGAACCTGCAGACGAAGTATGCCGTATGGAAGAACCCCGAGCTGAAGCTCTCATCCCTGAAGCAGCACATGGAGAACGGCATTGCCGTGGTTGAGGCAGAGCTGGCTGTTCCTGCCACAGGCGGCACGCTGAACCTGACATACCATATTAATAATGTAGGTGCAGTGAAGATCACGCAGAAGCTCACCGCCGGCACACAGACCGGAGTGTCGGGAATGTTCCGTTTCGGCATGCAGCTGCCTATGCCGCGAAGCTATGAGACCGTGGAATACTACGGTCGCGGTCCCGTGGAGAACTATGCCGACCGCAACCACAACACGTTCCTCGGCATCTACCGCCAGAGCGTCAGCGAACAGTTCTATCCCTACATCCGTCCGCAGGAGAACGGCAACAAGACCGACCTGCGCTACTGGAAGGTGCTCGATGCCTCCGGCAGCGGCATAGAGATTGTGGCTGAGTCGCCGTTCTCGGCATCGTCGTTGCACTATACAATCGAGTCTCTCGACGAGGGCAAGGCAAAGCACAACATGCACTCGCACGACATCGGGGAAGCCGACTTGACCAATGTGCTGATCGATAAGGTTCAGATGGGTCTGGGCTGCGTGGACAGTTGGTATCACCAGCCGCGTCCCGAGTATCAGTTGCCGTATCAGGACTATGAGTTTACGTTCATCATCACGCCTGTGAAGCACCAGATTGACTGATTTTAGCAAAATACTTTCAAAAGAGTTGCACTTCTCGATTATAATCCCTACATTGCACAGGCTTTTCTTACGGAAGAGCTTTTGCGGGGAAGAAAACAAGTAACTCTTAAATCTTAATACACCATGAAAGTATACCAAACAAATGAGATCAAAAACATTGCCCTCTTAGGCAATGACGGAGCAGGAAAGACCACTCTCACTGAGGCTCTCCTCTTTGAGAGTGGCATCATAAAACGCAGAGGCCGTATCACGATGAAGAATACGGTCAGTGACTACTTCCCCGTGGAGCAGGAGTACGGATACTCCGTGTTCTCGACGGTCTTCCATGTGGAGTTCAACGGCAAGAAGCTGAACATCATCGACTGCCCCGGCAGTGATGACTTCGCAGGAGCAGCCATCACGGCACTCAACGTGACGGACACAGCCATCCTGCTCATCAACGGACAGTACGGTCCCGAGGTCGGCACGCAGACACACTTCCGCTATACGGAAAACCTGAGCAAGCCCGTCATCTTCCTTGTCAACCAGCTCGACGGCGACAAGTGCGACTTCGACATGTGCCTTGAAAACCTGCGCTCCACTTACGGGTCAAAGGTTGTGCCCATCCAGTATCCGCTGTCCACAGGGCCAAACTTCAACTCCCTCATCGACGTGTTGCTGATGAAGAAGTACTCATGGGGACCCGACGGCGGTGTCCCGACGATTGAGGACATACCGGCAGAGGAGCTGCCGAAAGCACGGGAGATGCACAAGGCACTCGTGGAAGCGGCTGCCGAGCATGACGACACGCTGATGGAGAAGTTCTTCAACGACGAAGCCCTGAACGAGGACGAGTTGCGTCTCGGCATCCGCAAGGGATTGATCACGCGGAGCATGTTCCCTGTGTTCTGCGTATGTGCGGTCAAGGACATGGGTGTGCGCCGCCTGATGGAGTTCCTCGGCAACGTGGTGCCTTTTGTCGACGATATGCCTCCGTTCAAGAATACGCACGGCGAAGATGTCAAGCCCGACTCGCAGGCTCCCACATCTCTCTACTTCTTCAAGACGGCCGTGGAGCCGCATATAGGCGATGTGCAGTACTTCCGCGTCATGAGTGGCACGGTGCATGAGGGCGATGACTTCGTGAACGCAGAGCGCGGATCGAAGGAACGCATTGCACAAATCTATTCTCCGGCAGGAGCCAACCGCGAGAAGGTGGCTGAGATGTGTGCCGGCGACATTGGCTGCACCGTCAAACTGAAAGACGTCAAGCTCGGCAACACGCTCAACGGCAAGGATGTCGACAACAGCTTCGACTTCATAAAATATCCGAACCCGAAGTATTCGCGTGCCATCCGTCCTGCCAATGAGGCCGACATGGAGAAGCTGATGACACTGCTCAACCGCATGCACGAGGAAGACCCGACATGGATCATCGACCAGTCGAAAGAGCTTCGCCAGACGATTGTCTACGGTCAGGGAGAGTTCCATCTGCGCACGCTGAAGTGGCGTTTGGAGAACAACGAGAAGCTCGGCATCGTCTATGACGAGCCAAGAATACCCTACCGCGAGACCATCACCAAGGCTGCACGTGCCGACTATCGCCACAAGAAGCAGTCCGGCGGTGCCGGTCAGTTCGGTGAGGTGCACCTGATTGTAGAGCCTTACAGCGAGGGAATGCCGGATCCGACGGTCTATAAGTTCGGCGGACAGGAATACCGCATTGCCGTGAAGGGCAAGGAAGAAGTCTCTTTGGACTGGGGAGGCAAGCTGATATTCATCAACGCCATTGTCGGTGGTGCCATCGATGCACGCTTCATGCCTGCCATTCTCAAGGGCGTGATGTCGCGCATGGAGCAGGGACCGCTGACCGGTTCGTATGCCCGCGACGTGCGTGTCATTGTCTACGACGGCAAGATGCATCCGGTGGACTCCAACGAAATATCCTTCATGCTGGCAGGACGTCATGCCTTCAGCGATGCCTTCAAGAATGCAGGGCCGAAGATCCTGGAGCCTATCTATGATGTCGAGGTGCTTGTGCCTGCCGACAAGATGGGCGATGTGATGAGCGACCTGCAAGGACGGCGTGCCATGATTATGGGCATGGACAGCGAAGCCGGCTATCAGAAGCTGACAGCCAAGGTGCCGCTGAAGGAGATGTCAACCTACTCCACAGCCCTCAGCTCGTTGACAGGCGGCAGTGCTTCATTCTCAATGAAGTTTGCAAGCTACGAACTTGTACCGACCGACGTGCAGAACAAGCTCGTCAAGGAATTTGAGGAAGCAAACAAGGACGAGGACTAATCCGCCTCCATCGGCAACGGTTCCCATGTGACATGAGACAGCATGGGGACGGCAATACGGGAGCGCCGCAATGCGTGTCACACATCAGGGACAAGCATCGCGGCGTTCTTGCTTCCTAAGTATATAGAACCTTAACATGAAAGATTAAACGTTAAATTTTTGCTTAAAAGCAAGATGCTTTTTAAGGGTTTCGTTACTTTTGTTCCCTGAAGACGTTACAGAACGATTGATGTAGATAAACATGAAGAAAAAGACAATTGGCATATTGGCTGCGGTGATGGGAGTCTGCTTCCTCAGCCTGCTGTATCTGCAGATTAGCTACATCGAGGAAATGGCGAAGATGCGCAATGAGCAGTTCGAGGAGTCTGTCAAGCGTGCATTGCTGGCGGTGTCGAAGGATGTCGAGTCGGAAGAGGTAGACCGCTGGATACGCGAGGACGTGTCGAAGGAAGACCGTGAAGCCATCAGCCGCAGTACCACCCAAAGCACGGTGTCGTCGACACAGAACTTCACGATAACCGCCCCCGACGGTTCGAAGATAGAGCTGCACTCGTTCACGAACAGTCAGCAGTCCGTGCCGCGTGCCATGATTTCACGCCGTCACGGCACCAACACCATTCCTCAGACTTCGCGCTCGCTGTCCGAGATACTGCGCAACAGATACCTGTACCAGCGCGCCTTGATGGACGAGATTGCATGGCAGATGGTGTATAACGCCGACACACGTCCCATCACGGAGCGCGTCAACTTCAGGAACCTCGACAAGTACATCAAATCCGCACTTGAGGACAACGGCATAAACATCAGCTATCACTTCCGAGTGATCGACGGTGACGGACAGGAAGTCTACCGCTGTAGCGACTATGTGCCTACGGGCAGCGAAGAGTCCTATTCACAGCCGCTGTTCATCAACGACCCGCCATCCAAGCTCAGCATGGTGATGGTGCACTTCCCGGGGAAGAAGAATTACATCTACGACTCCGTGAGCTTCATGATTCCGTCGGTGATTTTCACCGTTGTGCTCTTGGCGACATTCATCTATACCATTGCGGTGATATTCCGCCAGAAGAAGCTGACAGAGATGAAGAACGACTTCATCAACAACATGACGCATGAGTTCAAGACCCCCATATCGACCATCTCACTTGCGGCGCAGATGCTCAATGACCCGTCTGTCGGCAAGTCGCCGGCGATGTTCCAGCACATATCGGGTGTCATCAACGACGAGACCAAACGTCTGCGCATGGAGGTGGAGAAGGTGCTCCAGATGTCGATGTTCGACCATCAGAAGGCGACGCTCAAGCCCAAGGAGATAGACATGAACTCTCTGATAGACGGTGTTGTCAACACCTTTGCCATAAAGATAAAGCGTTACAACGGGCAGATAGAGTCCGAGCTGACGGCCGTGGATGCCACGGTCTATGCCGACGAGATGCACATCACGAACGTCATCTTCAATCTGATGGACAACGCCGTGAAGTATCGCCGTCAGGATGTCAACCTGTTCCTGAAGATAAAGACATGGAACGAAGACCGGAAGCTGATGATATCAATCCAGGACAACGGCATCGGCATCAAGAAGGAAGACGTGAAGCGGATATTCGAGAAGTTCTACCGCGTGCATACGGGTAATCTGCACGATGTTAAGGGCTTCGGGCTTGGACTGGCGTATGTCAAGAAAATAATTGCCGACCATAAGGGAACCATCAAGGCAGAGAGTGAGCTTGGCGTCGGAACGAAATTCATTATTGCATTACCTTTACTAAAACACTGAACTAAGATGGAAGAGAAACTGAGAATCCTGCTGTGCGAGGACGACGAGAACCTGGGAATGCTCCTGAGAGAGTACCTCGCTGCCAAAGGCTATGACGCAGAGCTTTATCCCGACGGAGAAGCCGGCTACAAGGCCTTCTTGAAGAACAAGTACGACATTTGTGTCCTTGATGTCATGATGCCGAAGAAGGATGGCTTCACGCTGGCTTCAGAGATACGCGCCGTGAATACGGAAGTTCCTATCATATTCCTCACAGCCAAGACTCTGAAGGACGACATTCTCGAAGGCTTCAAGATTGGTGCCGACGACTATCTGACCAAGCCTTTCAGCATGGAGGAGCTGACGTTCCGCATCGAGGCCATACTGCGTCGCGTGCGTGGAAAGAAGAACAAGGAGAGCACCGTGTACAGGATTGGGCAGTTCACTTTCGACACGCAGAAGCAAATCCTGTCAATCGGCGACAAGCAGACTAAGCTGACAACCAAGGAGTCTGAACTGCTGAGCCTGCTGTGCTCGCACGCCAACGAAATCCTGCAACGCGACTTTGCGCTGAAGACCATCTGGATTGACGACAACTACTTCAACGCCCGCAGCATGGATGTCTACATCACAAAACTGCGCAAGCATCTGAAGGAGGACAGCTCGATAGAGATCATCAATATCCACGGCAAGGGCTATAAGCTGATAATACCGTCGGAAGACTGACACCCCTATCGGGGAGCAGAAACAAGAGGGGCAACACCGCAAACGGTGTTGCCCCTCTTGTTTCTGTCTCTTGGTCAGCGTCCTTGCGCTGATGCGAATCAGTCTACAACGCGCTTGTTGATGACGATGTAGGCAATCAGTCCGACAACCATCAGTGCGAACAATCCGCCCAGTACTGCGTTGTTGTTGACATCGCCCGTAAACTGGCAGACAATCAGTCCGATGCTACCCAACAGAATCAATATAAGTCCTAAATTCTTCAGTAAGCCTTTCATTGTGTATTATATTTTAGTGTTATTAATTCATGTATCGTAAACCAACCACAAAGAAAAGCAATATTCTGTTACGGGCGAAACAAATCTCCGAAAAAATAGTAAAAAACGTCAGCGCGCCCCGTCCGTGCCAAGATAGCCATATCGCCATTCCATCATCACAGGGCATGGCAACCTACTCCCGCATATTGTGGAATATCTTCTTCAGCAGGTTCTGCCCGTCCTTCAGCTCTTCTATGGTGGCATTGCTCAATGCCCTGCGCAGTGTCTGATTGGCCACACCGAACGCTTTCTCCTCCACTTCGCGCCCCTTGGCTGTAAGGTTTATCAAGTTGTTGCGCCTGTCGTGCTCGTCGGAGATACGTACCACATACCCCTTTGCCTCCAGACTGTCTATCAGTCTTGTCATGTTGGGCTTGTCCTTGAACGTGGCGTTGCACAACTCCTGCTGCGACACATTGTCCTTCTTCCACAGCAGCGACAGCACGGTCATCTGCTCTGGCGTTATCTGTATTCCGTTGGCCTTGAGGTCGCCCGCCAACTTCCTGTTGATTGCCGCAGACACACGACCGTTGAGAACGGCAAATATCAGGCTGATGTCAAAATTAAAATTCTCAAGCTCTATCATACGTACCGGTTGTTCTGATTTCCAGTCGGACAAAGATAGCGGAAACGCTCTGAATGTCGTGCCGCAGAACAAATAAAAAGGTGAATGTTTGTCTGTCAGCAGGGAAAAGCCTATCTTTGCGCCGCAATTAACAAATTATTTATTTAACACAGTATGAATCAATACGAAACCGTTTTCATTTTGACTCCCGTTTTGTCTGACGAACAGATGAAGGAAGCGGTCGAGAAGTTCAAGGGCATCATTACTGCCGAGGGTGGTAAGATTGTCAATGAAGAGAACTGGGGCCTCAAGAAGCTGGCCTACCCCATCAACAAGAAGTCGACAGGATTCTATGAGTTCCTGGAGTTCGAGGCTGAGCCTACACTCATTGCCAAGTTGGAGATCAACTACCGTCGCGATGAGCGCGTAATCCGTTTCCTGACATTCAAGCAGACCAAGTTCTCTGCAGAGTATGCAGTCAAGAGAAGAAGTATGAAACAAACTAAAAA
>CAVDAU010000069.1:0-10680 GCA_963607015.1 Streptococcaceae bacterium | reverse complement strand
AATGTGTCTTGTGTGCAGACAGCAAGGATATTATAAAGCGCATTCCTGATAATTCCATTGACTTCATTCTGACTGACCCGCCATATAATCTCGGACAACATTCCACCGGCAAATTTGTACGACAACATTGAAACGGCAATCAAAAGTGCGGTCTATATGAACTACCGCAACCTTTATAATGACAGGAGCATTGACGAAAACAATCCCATTATGCAAGGAAGTGCCTACGTCAAAGGACAACAATATGGCAGGAACGAAGGTGCTGTGGCATCCGGACATGATGGGTACATGCTTTTGGACTTCAGTCAGGCGGTATATTTTGAGCAGAATGTTTTTTCCACTAATTTTGCGCGAACAAAATAATGGAAGATAGAAAATGGCTTTACAGTGTGGTATAGTTGGACTTCCCAATGTCGGCAAGTCCACGTTGTTCAATTGCCTGTCGAATGTAAAGGCTCAAGCAGCCAATTTCCCCTTTTGCACCATAGAACCCAATGTCGGTGTCATAACGGTACCTGACGAGCGTCTCGGCAAGTTGGCAGAGATTGTACATCCCGGGCGCATTGTTCCGGCAACTGTTGAGATTGTCGATATTGCCGGATTGGTGAAAGGTGCGAGCAAGGGTGAAGGGTTAGGCAACAAGTTCTTGGCAAACATACGCGAGACAGATGCCATAATACACGTGCTGCGCTGCTTTGACGACGGCAATGTGACGCACGTTGAAGGCGGCATCAATCCTGTGCGCGACAAGGAGATTATCGATACCGAACTACAGCTTCGCGACTTGGAGACCATTGAGACACGACTGCCGAAGGTGCAGAAGATTGCACAGACAGGTGACAAGGAAGCCAAGCAGACACTCAACGTACTGACAAGATACAAGGCGGCTCTCGACCAAGGACTGTCGGCACGCACCGTGCAGTTCGACGACAAAGAGGAGCAAGCCATTGCCAAGAACCTGTTCCTGCTGACGGCAAAGCCGGTGCTCTACGTCTGCAATGTCGACGAAGGCAGTGCCGTCAGCGGCAACCATTACGTGGATGAGGTGCGTGAAGCCGTCAAGAACGAGAATGCGGAGATATTGGTTGTGGCGGCAAAGACCGAGGCCGACATTGCCGAACTGGAGACCTATGAGGACAAGAAGATGTTCCTCGATGAGCTTGGTCTTGAGGAATCGGGCGTGAACCGGCTGATAAAGTCGGCATACCACCTGCTGAATCTTGAAACTTTCATCACTGCCGGAGAGATGGAAGTCAAGGCCTGGACATATCACAAAGGATGGAAAGCACCGCAGTGTGCAGGCGTCATACATACCGATTTCGAGAAGGGCTTCATAAGGGCTGAGGTCATCAAGTATGACGACTACATGAAATACGGGTCGGAAAGTGCCGTGCGAGATGCCGGAAAGCTGTGCATTGAAGGCAAAGACTACGTGGTTCAGGACGGCGATATCATGCATTTCCGCTTCAATGTCTAATGGTTAACCGATAAGAAACGACTATGGCATCACCGCTTGTTATAAACTGGAATCCCGATCCGGTGCTCTTCAGCATCGGATCCGTAGATGTCAGATACTACGGACTGCTGTGGATTGTAGGCATCGCCTGCTCCTACTTCATTGTCCGCAAAGTATATATCGACCAGAAGATCGGCGAGAAGAAGTTCGACCCGCTGTTCTTCTACTGCTTCGTCGGCATGATTGCCGGTGCACGTCTCGGCCATTGCCTGTTCTACGAGCCGGACTATTTCCTGCACCACGTGTCGGAGATATTCCTGCCCGTCCGCTTCCTGCCCGACGGCAGCTGGAAGTTCATCGGCTATCGCGGGCTGGCAAGTCACGGCGGCACCATAGGACTGATGATTACGCTGATGCTGTATTGCAGGAAATACAAGATGCACATCATCGACGTGTTCGACATCATAGCTATTGCCACTCCCGTCTGTGCCTGCTGCATCCGTCTTGCCAATCTCATGAATTCCGAGATTATCGGCAAAGCCACAGACGCGGCATGGGCATTTGTCTTCCTGCAAGTGGACAATGTGCCGCGTCATCCGGCACAGCTCTACGAGGCATTGTTCTATCTGCTCTTGGGCATTGTGATGTGGGCAATCTACAAGAAGCGCGGCCTCGGCGTGAAGCGCGGCTTCTACTTCGGCCTGTGTCTGACGGTGATTTTCATCTTCCGCTTCTTTGTGGAGTTCCTGAAAGAAGATCAGGTGGCTTTTGAAGAGAACATGACATGGAACATGGGACAGCTGCTGAGCATTCCGTTTGTGCTTGTGGGCATATACTTCATGTTCTTCTTCGGACGCAACAGCAAGAGGAACATCGGTGAAACAGTGACAACAAACAACAAGAAATAAAGAAAACTCATAGAAAATAAGATGGACTACAACTTCAGGGAAATAGAGAAAAAATGGCAGAGCTACTGGATAAAGAACAATACTTATCTGGTAAAGGAAGACCCTGCAAAGCCCAAGTACTACGTTCTTAATATGTTCCCATACCCTTCCGGTGCCGGACTGCACGTGGGACATCCGTTGGGTTACATAGCATCAGACATCTTCGCACGCTATAAACGCCTGAAGGGTTTCAACGTACTTAACCCCATGGGGTATGATGCTTACGGATTGCCTGCCGAGCAGTATGCCATCCAGACAGGGCAGCACCCTGCCGTCACGACGGAGAAAAACATAAACCGCTACCGCGAGCAGCTCGACAAGATAGGCTTCTCGTTTGACTGGAGCCGTGAGGTTCGCACCTGCGATCCGTCTTATTATCACTGGACGCAATGGGCTTTCCAAAAGATGTTCGGTAGTTATTACGACAACGACCTGAAGAAAGCACAACCCATAGAGAAACTTGAAGAACACTTCGCGCACAATGGCACTGCGGGCATCAACGCATCATGTTCGGAAGAGCCGGAGTTTACTGCCTCCGAATGGAATGTCAAGAGCGACGAAGAGAAGCAGAAGACGCTGATGAACTACCGCATTGCCTATTTGGGCGAGATGATGGTCAACTGGTGTCCCAAGCTCGGCACTGTCTTGGCCAACGATGAGGTTGTTGAAGGCCTGTCAATTCGCGGCGGATATCCTGTGGTACAGAAACGTATGCGCCAATGGTGCTTGCGCATTTCGGCATACGCACAGCGTCTGCTCGACGGACTTGACACAATCCAATGGACAGATTCACTGAAGGAAACACAGCGCAACTGGATTGGACGCAGCGAAGGTACTGAGGTGCAGTTCCGCGTCAAGGACAGCGACATGGAATTTACGATCTTCACGACACGTGCCGACACCATGTTCGGCGTTACGTTCATGGTTCTTGCTCCCGAGAGCAGTCTCGTGCCGCAGGTCACTACGGAAGCACAGAAAGCCGATGTCGATGCCTATATAGAACGCACAAAGAAGCGCACAGAGCGCGACCGCATTGCCGACAGAAGCGTCACAGGCGTATTCTCGGGGAGTTATGCCGTCAATCCGTTTACGGGAGAGAGCGTTCCCATCTGGATTAGCGACTATGTGCTTGCCGGTTACGGCACAGGAGCCATCATGGCGGTTCCTGCACACGACAGCCGCGACTATGCTTTTGCCAAGCATTTCAATCTGCCAATCGTTCCGCTCATTGAGGGATGTGACGTGAGCGAAGAGAGCTTCGATGCCAAGGAAGGCATCGTAACCAACTCTCCACGCAAAGACGCAGAGCCATTCTGTGACCTTACGCTCAACGGACTGACAGTCAAAGAAGCCATTGCGGCAACGAAGAAATACGTCACCGAGCATCATCTCGGCAAGGTCAAGGTCAATTATCGCCTGCGTGATGCCATCTTCTCGCGCCAGCGTTATTGGGGCGAGCCATTCCCTGTATATTATAAAGGAGAAATCCCGTACATGATTCCAGAGGAGTGTCTGCCTTTGGAGTTGCCGGAAATAGACAAATACCAGCCTACGGAGACCGGCGAACCTCCATTGGGACGTGCCGCAAAATGGGCTTGGGACACCGAAAACAACAGAGTTGTGGACAACAGCCTCATCAACGGCACTACCGTGTTCCCGCTTGAGCTGAACACAATGCCGGGTTTTGCAGGCTCCAGCGCGTATTATCTGCGCTATATGAACCCGCAAAACGACAAGGCTCTCGTGTCTTCAGAGGCTGATCATTACTGGAAGAACGTCGATTTGTATGTCGGAGGAACGGAACACGCCACCGGACACCTCATATATTCGCGCTATTGGAACAAGTTCCTGCACGATATCGGTGTCAGTGAGGTTGAGGAGCCATTCCAGAAGCTCATCAATCAAGGCATGATACAAGGGCGCAGCAACTTTGTATATAGAATCAAGGACACCAATACATTCGTTTCGCTGAACCTGAAGGACAAGTATGAGACCACTCCCATCCATGTCGATGTGAATATCGTCGACAATGACGTGCTTGATGTAGAGGCTTTCAAGGCATGGAGACCTGAATATAACAACGCCGAATTCATACTTGAAGACGACGGAAGATATATCTGCGGATGGGCAATAGAAAAGATGAGCAAATCCATGTTCAACGTTGTCAATCCGGATATGATTGTCGACAAGTATGGAGCCGACACGCTTCGTCTTTACGAAATGTTCCTTGGTCCTGTGGAAGCATCGAAGCCCTGGAACACAAACGGCATAGACGGCACGTTCCGCTTCCTGAAGAAGCTGTGGAATCTGTTCTACGACCGCAGTGACAAGTTCCTTGTCTGCGATGAAGAGCCAAATGCCGACGAGCTGAAATCCATACATAAGCTCATAAAGAAGGTCACCAGCGACATTGAGAACTTCTCATACAACACTTCCATCAGTGCATTCATGATTTGCGTCAATGAGCTTTCGCAACTCAAATGCAGCAAGAAGTCTGTGTTGGAACCGCTTGTTGTCTGCCTTGCTCCGTTCACTCCGCACATCTGCGAAGAGCTTTGGTCTGCTTTGGGACATGACACGACAATCTGCGACGCGGCATGGCCTCAGTACAACGAGGAATATATCAAGGAAGATACAGTCAACTACACTGTCTCATTCAACGGTAAGGCACGCTTCAACAAGGAGTTTGCTGTCGACGCACAGAATGATGAGATTGAGAAAGAAGTGCTTGCCGACGAGAGATCTGCACGATGGACAGAAGGCAAGCAGGTGATTAAGGTGATTGTTGTGCCGCGCAAGATTGTCAACATCGTTGTCAAATAAGAGTTGGTACACACATATACTGTTTTTTAACCAATGGTAATGCACAAGCCTACAAAAGGGGAAATCCTTAGCGAAGTAAAGGATTATATACTTATCACGATAGGACTGATAACCTACGCTGCTGCGTGGGCACTGTTTCTTCTGCCCTATCAGATCACGACCGGCGGAACTACGGGTATAGGCGCAATAATCTACTACGCTTCGGGCTTTCCTATCGAAAGCACTTATTTCATCATAAACGCAGTCCTGCTGACGTTTGCGATAAAGATCTTAGGGCCTAAGTTCAGCATAAAGACCACTTATGGAATCTTCGTGATGACCTTTTTGTTGTGGCTCTTCCAGACTCTCATAAAGAACGATGACGGTACGCTGCCGCAAATCATTGGTCCGGGACAGGATTTCATGGCTTGCATCATCGGTGCTACGATGTGCGGAATAGGTCTCGGAATGGCTTTCCTGTATAATGGCAGCACCGGAGGAACGGATATCATAGCGGCCATTGTCAACAAATACCGTGACGTGTCCCTTGGACGGATGATACAGCTCTGCGATGTCATCATTATCAGCTCGTGCTACTTCGTGTTCCATGACTGGCGACGTGTGATTTTCGGCTTTGTAACGCTGTTCATAATAGGCTATGTGCTCGATTACGTGGTCAACAGTGCACGGCAGTCTGTCCAGTTCTTCATCTTTTCGAGAGAGTATTCCAAGATTGCCGACACCATAAACGGCAGAATGCACCGTGGCGTAACCGTGCTTGACGGTGAAGGATGGTACACAAAGAATCACGTGAAGGTGCTGTTTGTGCTTGCCTCAAAGCAACAGTCACAACAGATTTTCAGCCTCGTGAAGAGCATAGATCCTGATGCTCTGATATCGCAAAGTGCTGTCATCGGAGTGTTCGGACAGGGCTTTGACAAGCTGAAGGTCAAGGTCAAGAAGGAAAAGATGCAGGACTATGTTCCCGAATAACCTTATGAGTTCAATCCTGATGCAGCCATGAAGAAAACAATAGTCTTTGCGACAAACAACAAGAACAAGCTCGACGAAGTGCGCTCCATGCTGCACAATGAGTTTGAAGTCATCGGACTCAAGGACATAGGCTGCTGCGATGACATTCCCGAAACGGCAGATACCATCGAAGGAAACGCCGTTCAGAAAGCCGAATATGTGTGCAACAAGTTCAAGACAGACTGCTTTGCCGACGACACCGGACTTGAAGTGGATGCCCTCGGCGGTGCTCCGGGAGTACATTCTGCACGCTATGCCAACGAGAATGCACACGATTCCGAAGCCAACATAGACAAGTTGCTTGCAGAACTTGCCGACAAGGAAGACCGTCAAGCACAGTTCCGCACATGCATCTGCGTCATCATAGACGGAAAGAAGCACCTATTCGAAGGCATTGTACGCGGAAAGATAACGCTTTCAAGACGTGGTACAGGTGGCTTCGGCTATGATTCCGTGTTCATGCCCGACGGCTACGACAAGACCTTTGCCGAGCTTGGCAATGACGAAAAGAATAAAATCAGCCATCGTGCACGCGCAGTGGCGAAGTTGGCTAAGTTCCTTCTTCGAAGCTGAAAGAAGGGAATAACGCACGCCAATGCCTATACAGGCTTCTTCTTCAAAGCCCTAACGAGGCCGAAATCTCAAGCATCCTCTTTATAGGACGCACGGCTTTCTCGCATATATCAGCGTCTACGAATATCTCCGGCTGCTCGTCGCGGAGACAGTCGTGGATTTTCTGCATCGTATTCAGGCGCATATACTGACACTCGTTGCAGGCACACGTGCTGTCATCAGGCGGAGCAGGAATGAAAACCTTTTGCGGACATGCCAGCTGCATCTTGTGCAGTATGCCTGACTCCGTGGCCACGATGAACTCCTTGCCTTCATCCTTCATGGCAAACTTCAGTATTCCTGCCGTCGAACCGACATAATCTGCCAGCTTCAAGACCGCTCCCTTACACTCCGGATGCGCCAATACCTTTGCCCGAGGATAGATTTTCTTCAGCTCGACAATCTTTTCCACCGAGAATTTCTCGTGTACGGTGCATGCTCCGTTCCAGAGGAGCATGTTTCTGCCTGTGATTGAGTTTATGTAATTCCCCAAGTTATAGTCGGGACCGAATATGATCTTCTCATCTTTCGGGAAACTTTCCACTATCTGACGCGCATTCGTGGATGTCACTACCACGTCGGTAAGTGCCTTCACGGCTGCCGATGTGTTGACATAACTCACAACCTTATATCCGGGATGCTCTTTTATGAACTCTGCAAACTCGTCGGCAGGACAGCTGTCGGCAAGCGAGCAACCGGCATTCACGTCGGGAACCAGCACCTTCTTGTCAGGGCACAGGATCTTGGCAGTCTCACCCATGAAGTGCACGCCACACAGCACGATGATGTCCGCATCGGTCTTTGCCGCCCATTGTGCCAGTGCCAGACTGTCGCCGACATGGTCGGCTATGTCCTGTATGTCGCTCGTCTGATAGAAGTGAGCCAGTATAACGGCATTCTTCTCTCGCCTCAGTCTGTTTATCTCCTCAATGAGTTTATCCATGGCAATATATATTCTTTATAGTTTATTTCTTTAGAAAATTCTCTATGATGTTGATGTTAGCCTGTTGAAAGTGAGGAAAAGATTTTATCCGTTTCCTTGCACGGCAAGTTATCATCATCAGGTCTTGTCATGTCAACACCGTTGTCAACACACGGCCACACAGCGTAAAGTTCAGCCTTTCACCGCAATACACATCATCTCCGGCAGTTTATCAACACCATGTAAACAATATACAAAGTTAAAAACTTTTAGGTTCAGGACAGTACCGTCGGCGGTTAAAAGTCGGTTGAAAAGAGACAGATAAAAAGGCAAGCTAAAATTTTGCCGTTGCTTCTGCCTGTATAACGGATATTGTTTTCCCAAATCAAAATATTTCATTCACCTCTTTTCAATAATTTGTCAACACGCTGTCCACACTTTATTAACCGTCTTCATTGTGTTATGAACACAATTAGAGCTAATTTTGCGACACAGATACTAAGGATACAGATGCCGATGCGCAAGCTCAAAGTTACAGAACTGAACCGGATAAGCAAGGAAGAATACAAGCTGGCAGAGAAGTTGCCGCTTGTTGTCGTGCTCGATAACGTGCGCAGCGAGTACAATATAGGCTCCGTGTTCCGCACTGCCGATGCTTTCAGAGTGGAGAGTATTTGCCTGTGCGGCATTTGTGCCGTTCCGCCACGGATTGAGATTCACAAGACAGCTCTTGGTGCGGAGGACTCTGTAGACTGGAGATACTTCAAGTCAACCATGGACGCGGTGGACGAACTTCGCCGCGAAGGATACACCATACTGTCGGTAGAACAAGTGGAAGGCAGCATGAAGCTCGACGACATGCACTTGGATTCCGGCAAGCGTTACGCCATCATCCTTGGCAATGAGGTTAAGGGTGTGCAGCAGGAAGTGGTCGATGCCAGCGACGGATGTATTGAGATTCCGCAGTATGGCACGAAACACTCGATGAATGTCTCCGTGACTGCCGGCATCGTGATGTGGGAGATGTTCCGTCTGCTGCGCACAGACATCTGAACGAAGGCTGTGCCTCACATTCCGAATCTCAGTCCGAACTGTAGGTTCAACGCCGTGTTTTTCTCCTTATATATATTGTCTATCCGGCTGCCGTTGTCGAAGTAATACGACACACCCGGCTCGGCATACAGCTTGACGACATTCCTTATGTTGTATTCTATTCCCGCCGAAGCATTGACAGACCACTGCATTCCACCTTCACGGAGCGTCTTCTTCTCTTCAGAACCACGCATGTAGTACTGTGTCTGCGCCGTTCCGCTGACGAGTTTCTGCGCCATTCCGCCTCCTACGGCGTAGACAGACACATTGCCTTTCTTCCATATTTCATAACCAATCCCCAACGGCACGCCGACATAGTGCAACCGCTGCGTGTAGCTTCGTGCGTATGACGTGCCTTCGCTCTTCAGATAAGAGTAGACAACTCCCGTCTCTGCAAAGAGCCTGTCGGTCAGTCCGATGCGCAGTTTCAGTCCTATGTTCAGCGGAGTCTTGTGGTCAAGATCCATCCTGTCGTTCGCCTGTTCGTTTATGTAGGTGTTTTCCTTCATGTAGTACGGGAAGCTGTTTTGCAGAATCGCTGTGTTGTTTATGGACGAATGGGTTATGTCGGATTCTGCCGACATTACGTTGCTTTCGTTAACGGCCATGTCTCCGCCGTTACTCAAGTCTGTCGACGGCAGGTTTGTGGTGTATGCGCTGATGTTCCACTTTGTCTTCCTGCTCCTCTTCTGCTGAGTCATCTGTGGGTGATGCGTGCTGCTTCTCACATATGTGTTGCCTTCGGCAGACGGCTTCTGCCGGTTGTCCTGTTCTGAGTCGCTTGTTTCCTGCTCGGAAACTACCGGTTTTGCCTCCGTAACTCCGTGGTTTTCGCCTTCAAAACCGCCGGTTTCCGTGTCGTAAACTGCCGGTTTGTCTTCCGTAACTCTGCGGTTTGTCTCGCTGGTCTGTGCGTATGCCAATTCGTCATGCACTCTTGCGGTTGGTTCTGCGGTCACGGTTTCCATTGTCGCAGTGCCGTGTTCGCGGACAGAGGGCTGCGATGCAGGCATCTGATTGGCGACACCCATGTCTGCCGTCCGGCTGTCAAGACCGACGTAGACCAGCAGTCCGCTGACGGCGATGGCTGCAATGCAGGCTGCAACAGCCGTCAGCGTGCGCCTCATGCTGACGGTTTTCGCGCTCTTGGTCGCCGGCATGGCGGCTGCTTCTCTGTCAAGCGCAGCCTCAATGTCCTGCCACAGGCCCTCGGGAGCATCGGTTTCGTGCTTCTCAAGCCGTTCGCCAAGTCTGTCTGTCCAATCCTTGCTCATCTCTGTATCTCGTCTTTATGTCCTTGCCATCAGTGAGTTTTCCTTGCGGTATTCGTTGATTTTCGCTGCCAACAGTGCCTTTGCGCGGTGCAGTTGTGAGGCGGAAGTCTTCTCGGTTATGCCGAGCCGCAGTGCAATCTCCTTGTGCGGCATGTGCTCCACAGCAAACATGTTGAAGACAGTCCTGTATCCTGCGGGCAGTTCCCTGATCATCCGCACTATCGTGTCCATCGGAATGTCGTCTGCATCCGGCTGCGGCTCGTCGGGAATGTCGGCGGTGATGCTGTCCGTAAGCTCGACATTCTGTGTCTTGGCCTGCTCTCTGAGGAAGTCAACAGACTTGTTCACGACAATCCGCGTCATCCATGCCCGCAGCGAACCCTCGCCTTTCCACCTGAAGCGGCCGATGTTTCGGAAGATGTCGACATAGCTCTCCTGCAAGACATCGCGCACGTCTTCCGTCTCGGAGATGTATCTTGAGCACACGGTACTAAGGCTCCGGACAGTGCAGTCATACAGTGTCCTGAAAGCCTCTCTGTCGCC
>CAVDAU010000068.1:0-10762 GCA_963607015.1 Streptococcaceae bacterium | reverse complement strand
TGCTGCACATGGGACTTGTCGGCGTATGGCTCTCGTTCCCTTTCGGATTGACCACATGCGGCATCCTGCTATGGCTTCGCTACCGCAGTACAATGCGCAAATACTGCAAGGCAGGTTAAAAACATTAATATTGCCGACGTCGCCTGTCGCTAACTGAGGAAAAATCCTTTCCTTTGCAATTGAAGCAATCACATACAGAATGGCATCGTCAAAACACAGGATATTCCCTGCTTGGGTGTTGTGGCTCTTCCTGACACCTGTCGCTGTCTTCGTGTTGCTTATCGTTCTGCTCTATGTCCCGTCGGTACAGAACTTCGTATGTGCAGAGGTCTCGCGTCATGTGTCGCAATCATTGGGCCTGGATATCAGTGTCGGCCGCATTGATCTGCGGTTTCCTCTTAACCTTGTGGCAAGAGACATCAATGTCACCAAGCCGGCCGATGAGAAGTCTGCCGCCGTCGAAATCCTTGAGATAGACAACCTCAATGTCCGTGTGCAACCCATACCCCTGTTGCGCAGTCGTGTGGAGATCGACAATGTTCAGATAGACAGTCTCCGTCTCAATACAGACAGCCTTATTGACGGCATGCACGTCAGCGGAACTGTCGGCAGCTTCTTCCTAAGCAGCCATGACGTTGACCTATCGCGACAGACAGTCGTACTCAACACCGTGCGTCTCAATGGTGGTAATGTCAACGTTACGCTGTTGCCCTCTGCCGAAGAAGCCGACAGCACCTCGTCACCGCTTGCTTGGGTCATCAATGTGATTGATGCCGACCTGTCCGATGTCAAGGTCGGTTTCTCCGTGCCTGCCGACACTCTCTCCGTATCGGCAAGCATATCCGATGCCGGTCTCTCGGGCGGTCTGATAGACCTCGGTAATACCGTTTTCGGATGCAACTCACTGACGTTGCATGCTCCTTCGCTATACTATGATGCCACGTCCATGCCTGTCGCCGGTGGCTTCGATGCCTCACACATAGCATTGCACGACATAACGGCATCTGTCGATTCGGCTTATTGTGCCGGCAGAGACATCCGTGCCTCACTGCGTGAAATGTCTTTCTACGACCGTAGCGGTCTCACGCTATCCTCTCTCACAGGGACTCTCAGCTCCGACAACCGCCGTCTCTCCATACCGGATCTGCATCTGCTGACCCCCAACAGCGAAGCCTCGTTCCGTGGCACACTGCCTTGGTCTGCCGTTGAGGGACGTGCAGTGACGGAAGACACCATTTCTATCCGGCTCAGTGCCAACATCGGGCGTGAAGATGTCATGTTGTTCGTCGGAGACTCTGTCGGTACAGTCTTCAAGGAGAGCTATCCTCTGCGTCCGCTCATTGTCAATGCTGCTGCCGTGGGCAATCTTGACAGGCTTAACATATCACGGCTTGAAGCCTATCTGCCGGGCGCATTCTCTGTCGATGGGCGTGGCATCATGACAAATGCAACAGACTCCATACTGCGTCATGCCGACTTTGGCATTGAAGCACAGACGGGTAAACTTAATTTCCTTCTTGCATTGGCAGGCATCTCCCCCGATGGTTCTGTCGTAATCCCCGATAGCATCAGTGTTGCCGGCAACATGCAGTTGCGCGGTCCCGAAGCACGTGCCGAGCTGACGCTTGCCGAAGAGCAAGGCTCTGTCTATGTCAATGGCGCATACAACACGGTGAGCCAAAACTACGAGGCATTGTTGCGCATCGACTCCTTACGCATAGATCATTTCCTGCCGCACGATTCAGTGCGCAACATGGCTGCCATCGTGCAGGCACGTGGCAGTGGACTTGACTTCACTTCCCGTCGCACCACTTCGCAGTTTGAGGCTGTTGTCAGTCAGGTGCAATACCGGAACTACGACCTCTCGAACATACATGCCTCCGGAACTTTGGCACATGGGCTTCTCGAGGCACAGTTGGCCATCGACAACGCCATTGCCAAGACCGACGGGACACTGTCTGTGCGCACTGATACACGCAACATGCAGGGCAGTGCAAACATTGACATCAAGCGCATAGACCTTTATCGGTTGGGACTTATGCCAAACCGGTCCAATGGTGTCTTTGCCCTTAATGTCAATGCCGTTGCCAATGCGGACTCGGCACAGGTCGACATAATTGGCGGCGATATGGAACTGCGCCTGAAGTCACTGACCTCACTTGAAGAGATGCTCACGCGCGGCGGCTCGTTCGACAAGGTGCTGCTCTCCCAAATCGAAGCACGCAGTCTCGACCACGAAGCTCTGCGCAAAGCCCTTCCTTCTGCCGGCTTCCGTCTCCGTGCAGGGCGGGACAATCCGCTGAACAGCTTCTTGCGCACACGCGGCATACGCTTCAGCAATATCCTTGTCAACTATGGTGCAACGCCCGATATGGGTATCAACGGACGGGCAGAGATAAGCGGATTGCGTGTCGACTCTTTCCGGATCGACACCGTCTATTTGGCCATACGTCAGGATACCTCGCAGATGAAAATCAGCGGTGGCATAATCAATGGTCCGCGCAATCCGCAGTATGTGTTCAGAGCCAATCTTGACGGCACCATACGCACCGATGATGCCGCTCTCGACCTGCGTGTTGTCGACGGTAAAGGCAACACCGGCATACTGCTGGGCATCAATGCCACACCGCTGCACCAACAGGGACCACGGCAACGTGCCAATGGCGTATTGTTCAGGCTCACGCCCGAGCAACCCGTGATAGCCTATCGCAAGTTCTCCTTCGATGAAGGTAAAAACTGGCTCTACCTGCATCAGGACAACCGTGCCTATGCCGATATTGATATGGACAGCGACGACGGGCTGTGCTTTCGTGTGCAGTCTGACAGAACCGATACCGTGTCGCTACAGAACATGAATGTCGAGCTTAACAGACTTAACCTGAAGGAACTGTCTGCCGCCATCCCTTATATGCCGCAGATTGCGGGGCTGCTCAGTGCAGATGTGTCTTTCGTGCAGACAGCCACAACCACGCAACTCTCGTCTGAGACCATCATTGACGAGCTTACCTATGAGAAACGTCGTGTGGGCGATCTCGGACTCGGACTCACATGGTTGCCGGGGTTGGGCAACGAGAGTTTCCTCGATGCCTATATCTCCTATGACGGTCAGCAGGTCATCACCTCCAACGGTACCCTTCATGCCGACAGCCTCAGCCTTGACACCTATCTCGACCACACACCTTTGCGAATGTTCGATGCCTTCATCCCCAATGGCATGGCCAACTTCCTTGGCAGCCTGCATGGAGATGTGTCGGTGACAGGAACCTTGGACAAGCCGCGTGTCGACGGACAGGTACACATGGACAGCGTCTACATCCTGTCGCGGCAGGCAGGAGCGCAGTACCGTCTTGACAACAGTCCTGTGCAGATTGTCGCCAACAAGATGAAGTTCGACAGGTTTGCCATCTACACCACCAGTGAGAACCCGTTTACCATCGATGGCGTCATAGACTTCACCGAGTTGTCTGAGCCTATGGCAGACCTCACGCTTCAGGCACGGAACTACACCCTGCTTGATGCGCCGCGCACCCGCGAGAGCCTTCTCTTCGGCAAGGTCTTTGTCGACATCAATGCCACAGTGCGCGGTCTGCTCTCTTCGCTCACCATGCGCGGGCAGATGAATATCCTTGGCGATACCAATGCCACCTATGTCATGGCCAACTCGCCCCTTACCGTAGAAGACCGTCTTGAGGGACTTGTCACGTTTGTCTCCTTCAGCGAGGTCGACAATCGCGGCGGAGCAGAAGAGGCGGCCATGTCTCTTGGTGGCATGGACATGATCATGGTGATACATATTGATGATGCCGTGCGCTTGCGTGCCAACCTCACCAATGACGGCAACAAATATGTGGAGCTTGAGGGTGGAGGAGACCTCAACATGACCTACACACCGCAGGGCGACATGACGCTCACCGGACGTTATACCCTGAGTGGCGGCACCATGAAATATTCATTGCCGGTCATTCCGCTCAAGGAGTTCAGCTTCACGAAAGGCAGCTACGTGGAATGGCGCGGTGCACTCATGAATCCGCGACTTAGCCTCACGGCTGCCGAGCGTGTGCGTGCCAATGTGTCCGAGGGTACAGGGAACAACAATACGCGGCGTGTCGATTTCGACGTGTCTGTCTCGATCAACGGACAGCTTGAGACACCCGAACTGGCGTTCAACCTGTCTGCGCCAAACGACGGCAACATAGAGAATGAGTTGCAGACCATGGGTGCCGAAGAACGCAGCAAGGCTGCCATCACCATGCTTGCCACAGGCATGTATCTTGGCGGCACCAGCTCTGCCGGCAACATGAACATGGGCACTGCGCTCTCTAACGTGTTGCAGAGCCAGATCAACTCCTTGGCAGGTTCGGTCAGCAACTCCAGCTTCAGCGTGGGGATAGAAGACCGTGCGGCAGATGCCGGCGTGCAGCTTGACTACACCTTCCGTTATTCGCAACGCTTCTTTAATGACCGTGTGCAGATAAACATCGGCGGCAAGGTGTCTACAGGCTCCAATGCCTCAAACAGTGTGGAGTCGTTCATCGACAATGTGTCTCTTGAATATCGCCTTGATGCCTCCGGCACACGCTATGTCCGTGCCTTCCACGACAAAAACTATGAGAACATCATCGAGGGCGAAGTCACGGAGACGGGTGTCGGCATAGTCTTCCGTAAGAAGATGGACAGCCTCAGCGAGCTTTTCCTGTTCCGCAAGAAGAAAGACGGTGCGGATGAAGACGGCAAGCAGGCGACCGGCAGCACTGCCGACAAAGCCAAGGCAGAGGAACAGGACAATAAGGAATAACCGCATGTTGTGTACAAACGCATAGAAAGAAATATGTCTCGGAACGTATATAATATAATAAGGTGTATTTCGCTGTCACCGGCAGCACGCATGGCATCGCTTCTCGCTGTGCTGCTTCTTGTGGCATCATGCTCTGTCACCAAGAACCTGCCCGATGGCGAACGCCTTTATGTGGGGCAGAAAAGCATGCTCATCGACAATCCCGAGCCTACCAATGTGGGTGTCACAGCCCTTGAAGAGGTGGAGGCAGCCCTTGCCACCGCACCAAACAATGCATTCATGGGCAGTTCGTCCATACGTATGCCCCTGCCCACCGGACTGTGGCTCTACAATGCTTTTGTCAATTCCAAGGGCGGCATCGGCAAGTGGTTGTTCAACCGTTTTGCTGCCACTCCGGTACTCATGAGCAATGTCAACCCCGCCATACGTGCGCGGGCTGCGGAGAACGTACTGCACGAATACGGCTATTTCAACGGTCGTGTCAGCTATCGCGAATTTCCCTCCGGGAAAGACTCCTTGCAGGTCAAACTGCAATACGTTGTAGACATGAATCGCCCCTACATCATCGACACCGTCATGTACAAGGGCTTCTCTGCCGACATCATGAATGTCTTCAACCGTGCACAGCGCAACAGCAACATCCGTCAAGGCACACAGTTCAACATCACAGACCTTGACAATGAGCGCACACGCCTCAGCAATCTGCTGCGCAATTTGGGCCGTTACTACTATCGTCCGGACTATCTCATCTATCAGGCCGATACCACGCAGCGCGAAGGACAGCATGTCAGCCTGCGTCTTGTCCCTGCCGAAGGAGTGCCGCAGGCAGCAGAGCGTGCCTTTGTCGTAGGCAATACCACTGTCAACATTGCCGGTCGTCATGGCGAGACACCTGACACGGGGTTCATCTATCGTGGCGTGCGCATGAACTATCATGACCGTATGCCGGTGCGCCGCCGTCAGCTCTATGAGTGGCTCGACTATCACAGCTACCGCCGCAAGCGCAGTATGGACGACAGCACCGGTGTCAGCAGTCGTGCTCCGCGCAATCTCTACAGCCTGCACCGCTCTAACCGCATTCAGGAGAAGCTCGCCGAGCTTGGCATCTTCCGCTATGTCGAGATGCAGTATGTGCCGCGCGACAGCACTCTGGCCTCCGACACTCTCGATGTGGTGCTCAATCTCATGATGGACAAACCGTACAACATGGAGGCGGACTTCAATGTCAAGATGAAGAGCAACAACCAGACCGGTCCCGGTGCCAGCATGACGCTGACCAAAGGCAATGTCTTCGGTCGTGGCGAACTGTGGAGCGTTGCCGTTGACGGCTCCTATGAGTGGCAGACAGGACGCAACTCCTCGTCGGACATGAACAGCTATGAAGTCGGCCTTTCCACAGGGCTGACTTTCCCGCGTTTGCTATGGTGGAAGATAGGACGGCAGCAGTATGACTTCCCTGCCACAACCACACTGCAAATCAGTGCACGGCAACTCAACCGTCCCAAGTACTACCGCATGCTTTCCTTCAGCAGCAATGTCACCTACGACATCCGTCCGTCTGAAGTCCTCAAGCTCAGCTTCACCCCGCTACGGCTCACATATAACATGTTGGGACATGAGACCGACGAGTTTCGCCAGCTACAGGAGAAGAACCCTGCCCTCTACATCAGCTTGCGCGACCAGCTCATACCTGCCATGGAGTACACGCTGACCTACGACAATGCCTCACGCCGCAGTGTGCGCCATCCCATTTGGTGGCAGACCACACTTGCCGAGGCCGGCAACCTCGTGTCTTTGGCATCGGCTGTCGGCGGTGCGTCGCTCGGCAAAAGCGGGAAGAAGATTGTGGGCGTGCCCTATGCGCAGTACCTGAAGCTCAACAGTGAACTGCGCTATCACTACAAGCTGTCCGAACACAGCATGCTTGCCGCCCGCGTGGCTGCCGGAGTGGTGTGGAGCTATGGCAATGCCACGACTGCCCCCTACACCGAACAGTTCTACATAGGCGGAGCCAACAGCGTGCGTGCCTTCTCCGCACGCAACATAGGTCCCGGAGGCTATCCGCCCGAGGAGGACAACAAGTACACCTTCATAAACCACGTCGGCGACATGCGCTTCGAGGCCAATTTGGAATACCGTTTCCGCATGGTCAATGACCTGCACGGAGCTGTCTTCCTCGACAGCGGCAACGTGTGGCTGCTGCGCGATGACCAGTCGCGTCCCAATGCGCAGTTCAAGCCGGAGAACTTTTTCGACCAACTGGCACTCGGCACCGGTGTCGGACTGCGCTACGACATGGACTATCTTGTCTTTCGTCTCGACCTTGGCATAGCCCTGCACGACCCCTACGACACCGGCAAGTCGGGCTACTACAACATTCCGCACTTCAAGGACGGACTGGCACTGCACTTTGCCATCGGCTATCCGTTCTGAAAAAAATCGTTGCCGCATCATGTATGCGGCAATGCTATTATCCATATCTTTACGCTTGATAAACGGAAACTTCAAAAAACAATTGATATTATGAAACCTACTTTGTTTCTTCTCGCTGCCGGCATGGGCAGCCGGTACGGTGGCCTCAAGCAGCTCGACGGTCTTGGCCCCAACGGCGAGACAATCATGGACTACTCCATCTACGATGCCATTCATGCGGGCTTCGGCAAGCTCGTGTTCGTCATACGCAAGGACTTCGAGGACGACTTCCGCCGCAAAATCATATCCAAGTATGAAGGTCACATCCCTTGCCGGTTGGTGTTCCAGTCGGTAGATGCCTTGCCGTCAGGCTTCACCTGTCCTGAAGGACGCACCAAGCCCTGGGGCACCAATCATGCAGTGCTCATGGGTGCTGAGGCTATTGACGAGCCTTTCGCTGTCATCAACTGTGACGACTTCTATGGTCGCGACTCCTTCAGTGTCATGGCACGCTATCTGTCCTCACTGCCCGAAGGTTCCAAGAACACCTATGCCATGGTCGGCTTCCGCGTGGGCAACACACTAAGCGACAGTGGCACGGTGTCGCGAGGCATCTGCGGCACTGACAGCCGCCACATGCTCACCTCCGTGGTCGAGCGCACCAAGATAATACGTCATGGAGCAGACGTGCAGTATCTCGACGACGATGGCTCCACATGGGTCACTGTGCCCGAGACTACACCTGTCAGCATGAACTTCTGGGGCTTCACGCCCGACTACTTCGGCTACAGCCTTGACTATTTCCGGACGTTCCTCGGCGATCCTGCCAACATGTCCAACCTCAAGAGCGAGTTCTTCATTCCGCTGATGGTCGACAAACTCATCACCGAAGGCACTGCCACAGTCGAGGTGCTCGACACCACAAGCAAGTGGTTCGGTGTCACCTATCCTGAAGACCGTCAGAGCGTGGTCGACAAGATTCGCGCCCTTGTCGATGCCGGAGTGTATCCGCAGCACCTGTTCTGATGTGCTGCGGACGGTTATTGACAGTGGCGATACCGACCGTTGAGGTGTGAAAAAATCTTATGCGGGGGCTTGCGGACTTCTGAAGTAAATGTTTACCTTTGCACCCGAATTAGATTTATTCACAAACAATAGTTTTTTTAATTATGTATTTAGACTCTGCTAAAAAGCAAGAAATCTTCGGCAAGTACGGAAAGTCTAACACTGATACCGGCTCGGTTGAGTCCCAAGTAGCATTGTTTTCATACCGTATTGCCCACCTGACAGAGCACCTCAAGGTGAACAGGAAAGATTATAGCACAGAAAGAGCCTTGACAACACTTGTCGGTAAGCGCCGCGCCCTGCTGAACTACTTGGCATCACGCGACATCGAGCGTTACCGTGCGATAGTGAAGAGTCTGGGTCTGCGCAGGTGATGTCTCTGCATCGCTTGTAGCGAAAACAATGGAGAGGAGCTTCCCGAAGATGGGTGGCTCCTTTCTTTTTCCCTGTATGCCGTTAAGCTTTCTTGGGTCGGCCGTTAACGAATTTTCACAGAATGGCACGGCGGTTCCGAAAGTATGCACTACTTTTGTGCCAACAAAACAAGAAAAGCAATACGCATGAAAGATAACAAACAGCAATTCAGAGAGATTTTCGAGAGCCACTATACTTGGATTGAAGGATACAAACGCAATGTGCGCCGCTATAGCGGCAAGCCGGCGATGATCGACCCCAAGAGCAACAGGACGTGGACATACACGGAGCTTGACAAGGACACAAACCGCTTGTCCAACGCCATGCAGAGCCATGGATTCGGCAAGGGCGATGTGCTGATGGTGATGACACAGAACTGTCCTGAATTTGCTTTCGCATACGTGGCGGCACAGAAAGTGCATGGCGTGATGTCGCCTGTCGGCTTCCGCCTGTCGGCAGGAGAGCTGGCACAGAACCTGTCGGACTCACACCCGAGGATTTTGCTGTTTGACGAACCGCGCCGTGACACGGTGCTGCACGCAGTGCAGATAGCAGGTTTCAAGCCCGAGCGTCTTGTGGTGACGGACGGAGAAACCGGTGGCGATGTTGTGTCGTATGCAGACTATGTGTCGGCGGTATCGGATGGCGAGCCGCAGAACAGCGAACCATACAATATCTACGATGAGACGACACGCCTGTACACGTCCGGCACGACAGGCTTCCCCAAAGGCGTGCCGCTGACAAGCATAAATGAGGTGCTTTCGGCACACGACATCATGATGCACTTCCCCATGAACTATAAGGACGTGACGATGAACACCACGCCGTGGTTCCACCGTGGCGGCGTGCACTGTGGAGGTCCATGTCCCACGTTCTATGCAGGAGCCACGCTTGTGGTGATGGGCAAATTCGATGCCGACACCACGCTGCGCTATGTGTCGCGCTACAACATCACGTTCGTGATAGGCGTGCCGACGGTGCTCGAGGAGCTGGCAGACGCACAGGAGAAGAATGACTATGACCTGAAGTCCCTGCGTGGCATCATAACCATGGGCTCTGCACTGGAACGCAGTGCGTGTCTGCGCTATCAGCGTGTGCTGACGCCCAACATCTACAACGGCTATGGCACCACAGAGACACTTTGGAACACTTTCCTGCGTCCGTTCGACCTGCCGCAGTATGCAGGAACGGCAGGAGCCTCGATGGTGGACGACGATGTGCGTGTGGTGAAAATCTATGACGACCACAAGGCTGAGCCCGACGATGTGGTGGCCATGGACGGACAGGAGACGGGTGAGGTGATAATATGCTCACCGGCAAAGTCGCCCTATACCTATTATAATAATGAGAAGGAGACCGGCAACAAATACTATAAAGGCTTCATCTATACCAACGACCTTGCGACGTGGGACAAGAACCAGTACATCACCATCCTTGGCCGCAAGGACGACATGATAATCTCCTCGGGCGAGAACATCTATCCCACGGAGGTGGAGGAAGTGCTGAACAAGCATCCCAAGGTAAAGGATTGCATCGTGACAAGCGTGCCCGACAAGATGCGCGGACAGATGGTGACGGCATACGTTGTGCGCAATGATGCCACGCTGACTGCCGAAGAGCTTGACGGCTTCTGCAAACAATCACCGGACATAGCCAACTTCAAGCGTCCGCATTTCTACCGCTTCGTGAGCGAGATCCCACGCAATTCTACGGGCAAGAAACTGCATGTGCGCATCAAGGCAATAGCCTTGGACGACCTCAGAAACGGTCTGCTTTACAGGGTGTAACAACCTCGCACCGGAACTCCATCGCAACATCGACATTCATGCTCAGCCTAAGAGAGCGGAGCGACCGCAGTCTTGGGGAGTGTACCTTGCTATGTTTCTTGGTGTTGTGTTATGTTTAGCGTTGAGTACCCGACACCCGTCGTGGCTGTCTGTGAATGCCCATCGTTGACCTCCAAGGATGCCCATTCTTAGGGTGAGTAAATGCCCATTCATAGGTGCTATGAATGCCCATCGTTAGACCCTTAGAATGGGCATCGTTAGGGTGCAAACTCGGGCAAACGGGGAATTA
>CAVDAU010000067.1:0-11027 GCA_963607015.1 Streptococcaceae bacterium | reverse complement strand
ATTACTGAACGGAACTGTTCAGAAATGAATGTTTTCTGAACAGAAACGGGCTTTTCTGAACGGTTTCTGAACGGTTTGTAAACGCTTCTGAACAGACTTGCAGATGTAAAACCTTCTTAACAAGTCCGTAATCTCCATGAAACATCGTGCCGATACTTTTGCGGCGAGAAACTGAAAGTATGGATACGATGACGAAAAGAAACGACGCATTGACGACAAGAATGACGTTCCTGCTGGCCCTTGTGTTCTGCTGCATGCAGGCGGCGAACGCAGGAATCGTGAAGGGAACTGTCAAGGACAAACAAAACAACGAACCGCTGACGGGAGCCACAATCTTCGCCGAGGAGAACCGGCGGGGAGCGACCGCCGACATTGACGGCGCATACACGCTCGAGCTTCCTGCCGGCACTTACACGCTGACAATACGCTACATAGGCTATCAGAATATCGTGAGAGAGGGAGTCAAGGTGCCTGCCACCGGTGAGGTGACGCTCGACTTCCTGATGGAGAGCGACGCACAGACCCTTGGCGAGGTGCAGGTGACGGCTACGGCACGCCGCAACACAGAGACGGCACAGGTGCAGGAACAACGGCGCAGCCTCGTCGTGCAGACGGGTGTGTCGGCACAGCAGATAGCCCGCACGCAGGACAAAGACGCATCGGAGGTGATACGCCGTGTGCCGGGAGTCTCGGTTGTCGACGGCAAGTTTGTCACGGTGCGCGGACTGGCGCAACGCTACAATAACGTGTGGCTCAACGGAGGGGCAGTGCCGAGTTCGGAGGCAGACTCCCGCGCGTTCTCGTTTGACATACTGCCGAGTTCGCAGCTTGACAACATGGTCATCGTGAAAAGCCCCGCACCGGAATACCCTGCCGACTTCACCGGCGGCTTCATCCTTGTCAACACCAAGCAGCAGCCCACAGACGGCGGTCTGGAGATTTCCGTAGGCTACGGAGTGAACGACCGGACCCACTTCCGCAGCTTCACGTCGTCGCGCGGCAGTGCGTGGGATTGGACGGGCTTCGGCAGCGGCTACAGGAGCCTCGATGCAGGCATGACGGGCAAGCTGAACGCCTATTCCGGCTATGCTAACAGCAACAACCCGCGCCTCGACCTGCTCAATAACGGACTGAACAACGACTGGACACTGCGCACACGCCACCCGATGGGCGACATGAAGCTGAACGCAAGCTACAACCACACCTGGGAATCCTACGGCGGCAGCCGGTTGGGTCTGCTGGCAGCCATGAACTACAGCAACACCTACAAGACACAGACCGACATGGAGAACTCCCTCTACGGTCCCTATGACACCGCGAACGACAAGGCCGTGGCCCTGCGCCGCGCCACCGACAACCAGTACAGCAACGACGTGCGCCTCGGCGCGATGCTCAACCTGTCCTTCCGTCCGCGCGACACACGCCACTATTTCGAATGGAAGAACATCTTCAACCAGATAGCGAAGAACCGCTATGCAGAGCGCACGGGCTTCAACGCACAGCCGGACAACATCAACGACATGGAGTACTACTACTCGTCGCGCTCCACCTACAACACACAGCTGACAGGCCGCCACACCTTCGACCGCGACCACGTGGACTGGAGCGTGGGCTATGCCTACGCCAACCGCGACCTGCCCGACCGCAGACTGATAGAGCGCACCGACCGCACGGATCAGCGGATGAGCATCTACCGCATCAGCCGCGAGTTCACACGGCTCGACGAACACATAGCTTCTGCCAATGCCAACTATCGCCATGACTTCATCTTCGGGACATTCGAGCCTACGCTGAAAGCCGGCGTCTACGGAGAATACCGCACACGACGGTACCGCACACGCCAGTTCCAGTATGGCTGGCAACCGGACAACACACTCCCGCAGGGCTTCCTGTTCTTCGACGACCTGCCACACACGGTGCTCGTCGACGAGAACTACGGCGTGGACAAGCTCTATCTCTACGAGGAGGTGAACTACCTGAACAACTACGACGGACGACAGACGCTGATGGCGGGATATGCGGGCCTGAACCTGCCCGTGGGAAAGCTGAACGTCTATGCCGGCGCGAGATATGAATTCAACCGGCAGACGCTGACGATGAACACACGGCAGTATGAGGAAAGTCCGCAGAGCACCGACTATGACTCCAACGACATCTTCCCGTCGCTGAACATGACATACAAGCTGAACGACAGGCACCAGCTGCGTGCAGCCTACGGACGTTCGATAAACCGTCCGGAGTTCCGTGAGCTGTCCACGTCGGTGTACTACGACTTCGAACTGGGCAGCAACGTGATGGGCAACTACGACCTGAAGCCCGCCTACATCGACAACATCGACCTGCGCTATGAGTGGTATCCGTCGGCAGGCGAGCAGGTCTCGGTGGCTCTGTTCTACAAGCATTTCCGCAACCCCATAGAGTGGACATATACCGTGGCAGGCGGCACCGACCTCATCTATTCGTTCATCAACGCCAAGGGAGCCAACAACTACGGCATAGAGCTTGACATCAGGAAGAACCTCGACTTCATGGGGCTGCGCGACTTCTCGTTCTCGTTCAACGGCGCACTGATAAAGAGCAAGGTGCAGTTTGAGGAAGGTACGAACAACATCGACCGCCCCATGCAGGGACAGTCGCCGTACCTCATCAATACGGGTCTGTTCTATAACAATTCGGACAAAGGGTGGAGTGCCGCAGTGCTCTACAACCGCATAGGCAAGCGCATCACCGGTGTGGGCAAACGCTACGGCACGGGAGCCGACGGATCTTCGCGCGACATCCCCAACTCCTACGAGATGCCACGCAACAGCATAGACCTGTCCGTGGGCAAGAAGATAGGCCACTGGCAGCTGAAGCTCTCCGTGCGCGACCTGCTGGCAGAGCGCGTACTCTTCAAGCAATTTGAGGATGTCGTCATTGACGGACAGAAGAGCACCATCGAGGAGGTGACACGCAGTTACCGCCCCGGACGCGACTTCAGCCTGACAATCGGATATAGTTTTTAAGGTATATATGTTTCATCAAAACAAGAAAGAAAACATGAAGATCGAAATGAAAAGATTTGGACTGGCTCTGGCTATCGGAGCAGCCATGACAACAATGGTGTCGTGCTCGTCGGACGATGATCCGCAAGTTCCGGAGACCACAGATCCGGAGGTGACCTACAAGGGCAACGTGGCATACAGTGACGGCATCCTGTTCAGCAACGGGACCGAGCTTGGCAACGGCACGCAGAACTTCCACTTCACCGGCGACGTGGCCCTGGAGAAAGGCACGTATCTGATGAAGGGCTGGGTCTATGTCGACGCAGGCGCCAAGCTGACCATTCCTGCGGGAACAGTGATCAAAGGCGACAAGCAGACGATGGCAGCACTCATCGTGGAACCCGGGGGATATGTGGAGATGAAAGGCACGAAGGACGCGCCCATCGTGATGACCTCGGAGCAGCCTGCCGGACAACGCCGCCCCGGTGACTGGGGAGGTCTCATCATCTGCGGCAAGGCCCGCAACAACCAGGGCACCCAGCAGATAGAAGGAGGTCCGACAACCATACACGGAGGTGACAACGATGCCGACAACTCGGGCATATATCAGTACATCCGCGTGGAGTTCGCAGGTTATCCGTTCGACACCGACAAGGAGATCAACGGCATCACGTTCGGCTCGGTTGGTAGCGGCACAACCATCGACCACCTGCAGGTGTCTTACTCAAACGACGACTCGTTCGAGTGGTTCGGCGGTGCTGTGAACTGCAACTATCTCGTGGCATACAAGGGATGGGACGATGAGTTCGACACCGACAACGGCTTCAGCGGCACGGTGCAGTACTGCCTCTCCATCCGCGACCCGCGCATTGCCGACACCTCGCAGAGCAACGGCTTCGAGAGCGACAACAACGCCAGCGGTGCAGAGACCACGCCGTTCACCACTGCAACGTTCAAGAACGTGACATTCATCGGCCCCAAGACCGCCAAGAACAGTGACTTCGTGAACACATCCGACTACATCACCGCCGGAGATGTGTTCCCCGACAACGGCTCCAAGCTCGGCCGCTTCCAGGCAGCCATGCAGATACGCCGCAGCAGCAAGCTCAACGCAGAGAACCTCCTGGCTGTGGGCTATCCTGTAGGCCTCATCATCGACGGTGAGAAGGGCAACACGGTGCAGTATGCCAAGGCAGGAGACTTCAGCCTGAAGAACATCGTCTTCGCCGGCATGGACGCTATAGGCACAGACAAGAACAAGGAGTATGAGGACTATCTCTACGACTACGCCGCCGGCACCGAAGACCGCACGCAGCAGTCATACTCGCACACGTTCTTCCTGAGCGAGCCTACAAACCGCATAATGACAGAGGCGGAGCTGAACCTCACCGATCCTAAGGGTACAGGTCAGAACTACTGCCCGTCGACGACGATATCCGACGGCAACGGAGGCTACATAGGAGCGTTCAAGGACGCGAGCGACAACTGGCTCGACGGATGGACGAACTTCGACCCGCAGAACACGGCATACTGATTTGCCGCCATCGGCTGAAAGCCTGAACAGGTTAACCGAGAGACAAAGGGCCGGCTCCACATGTGGGAACCGGCCCTTTGTCTCTCAAAGCATATCGTGCATCTTCATTGCGCCCCATCGGGCTGTTGCCGCATCAGGCTTTCCACAATCCGTGAAGATTGCAGAACTCACGGGCTGTGACCTCCTTGGCATCTGTCTTGAACTCAGCCACGGGCTTGTCCTCGGGTGTCAGGCAACGGCGCATCACGCCTGTCGGGGTGATCAGCTCAATCCACTCGATGTGGTGTTCCGGTGTCATCGGGTGTTCAACGCTTCCGACACTGACCTTGTAGCCGTCGGCTGTCTTCTCGATCACAGGCACGTGCTTCTCTTTAGCACCGTCCGTAGTGTTCTCCTTCAGCAGCTTCATCGGCTCGCCGCAGCACTCGGGCGCGCAGCTTCCTCCGCGCAGCACTTCCACCATCACGCCACACTTGGCGCACTTGTAAACTTCTCCTGTCTTAGCCATAGTCTTACGTTTTTAAGAAGTTAAACCATTGTTATCCATGTCTCTGCACAAAGATACGGATTCCCGACGGCGTTTCCTTGTCGTTCGGGGAAATAAAAAAGGAACGCATCCCGTGATGTGTTCCTTCTCTTGGTTGCGGAGGCCCGACTCGAACGAACGACCTTTGGGTTATGAGCCCAACGAGCTACCAACTGCTCCACTCCGCGATGTTATCTCTTTGTTTCGGGTGCAAAGGTACGTGTTGTTTGCGTAATATGCAAATGAACATACCTTTAATTTTTTTCTCTTGTGCGTTACGCTTATTTGTCATACTTTTGCCTCAACTGGAAGTGCGCATTTGTGAACTAAGATATGGCAGGAGCGAAAACAAGAAACAAGATTGTCGATGAAGCGCGAGAATTATTCGCGGCTCGTGGTGTTGACAACACCACAATAAACGACATAGCCTTATCGTCGGGGATAAGTCGCAGGACTGTCTACACGTACTTCAAGAGCAAGGAGGACATCTATCAGGCTGTCATCGCAGGAGAGCTTGAAACGCTGACAAAGAAGATGTCGGACGTGGTCAAGACCGACCTCAGTCCGGAGCTGAAGATCATGGAGATGATCTTCACGCGACTGGAAGCCATCAAGGAGGTCGTACTGCGAAACGGATCGCTGAAAGCCGACTTCTTCAGAGACATCTTCACCGTAGAGAAAGTAAGGAAGAGCTTCGACCGCAAGGAGATAGAGCTATTCAGGACTGTGCTGAAGCAGGGCGTTGACACGGGAATGTTCAGTGTCGACGATGTCTATCTGACGGCGCAAATCACCCATTTCTGCCTTAAAGGTCTTGAGATCCCGTATATCAGAGGAAACTTGGCCATGGGTATGTCCGACGAGGTGCGCCGCAAGGCCGTGCTTAACATCGTGGCGGGTGCCTTGCACTACAAGAAATGACAGAGTGAAGTTTAATTTTAATTTTAATTTTATACTAACATGGGATTACTATCAGGTAAGACTGCACTTATTACGGGCGCAGGTCGCGGCATAGGCAAGGCCATAGCCTTGAAGTTCGCAAGCGAAGGTGCCAATATCGCATTTACGGATTTAGCAATTGACGACAACTGCAAGGAAACGGTAAAGGAGCTTGAAGCCTGTGGCGTCAAGGCCTTGTGCTATGCAAGCAATGCCGCTGATTTCAACGAGACAGAGGAAACCGTCCGTAAGGTCGTGGACGACTTCGGACGCATAGACATATTGGTGAACAACGCAGGAATCACCAAGGACACCCTGATGCTGCGCATGAACGAGCAACAGTGGGATGCAGTGATAGCCGTCAACTTGAAGAGTGCATTCAACTTCATCCACGCCTGTACTCCGGTCATGCTACGCCAGAAGTGCGGCTCGATAATCAATATGTCGTCTGTCGTGGGCATCCACGGCAATGCAGGTCAGGCCAACTATGCCGCATCCAAGGCCGGTCTGATTGCTCTTGCGAAGAGCATCGGTCAGGAACTGGGCAGCCGTGGCATACGTGCCAACGCCATTGCTCCCGGATTCATCGATACGGCCATGACACAGGCTCTTCCTGACGATGTCCGCAAGGAATGGATCAAGAACATTCCGCTGCGCCGTGCCGGAAAGGTGGAAGACATCGCCAATGTGGCCACGTTCCTCGCCTCCGACCTCTCGTCGTATGTGACCGGTCAGGTCATTCAGGTCGATGGCGGCATGAACATGTGATGGAAATTCTCTACGAGGACAACCACATCATCATCGTCAGCAAGGCTGCCGGCGAGATTGTGCAGGGCGACAAGACAGGCGACACACCGCTGTCTGAAGAAGTGAAGGCTTATATAAAGGAGAAATACCAAAAGCCGGGAAATGTCTTCATTGGTGTGCCGCACCGTCTTGACAGGCCTGTCAGCGGTATTGTTGTCTTTGCCCGTACAGGCAAGGCCTTGTCGCGTCTCAGTGAGATGTTCCGCAATGGCGAGGTGAAGAAGACATACTGGGCTGTGGTCGGGAACCGGCCGCCCAAGGATGACGACGAGCCGGTGCACTACATCGTGCGCAATGAGAAGATGAACAAGAGCTTCGCCTACGACAAAGAGACGAAAGACAGCAAGAAAGCTGTGCTTCATTATCGCCTGATAGCCCGTTCGGACAAATACTACCTCGTGGAAGTCGACCTCAAGACAGGCCGACATCATCAGATAAGGTGCCAGCTTGCCAAGATAGGCTGTCCCATCAAGGGCGACCTGAAGTACGGTGCACCGCGTTCCAATGCCGACGGAAGCATCAGCCTGCATGCACGGCATGTGGAGTTTGTGCATCCTGTATCCAAACAGCAAATATCGGTGACGGCACCCTTGCCCGCAGGCAATCCGTGGCAAAGCTTCAAGACAGATTGAGAAAATGAAAAAACTGATTTACACAATGGCAATGGTGATTGCTTGCGGACTCATGTCGTGCCGGCACTCACGCAATTATGAGGACAATGGCATGACCAAAGTAAAGATTGAGACAAGCAAGGGCGACATCGTTGTCGAGCTTTATAACGAGACACCCAAGCATCGCGACAACTTCATCAAGTTGGTAAAGGACGGCACCTACGAGGGAACCCTGTTTCACCGTGTGATAAAAGACTTCATGATACAGGCAGGAGATCCTGACTCCAAGACCGCAGAGAAAGGGCAGATGCTCGGCAACGGAGACATGGGCTATACTGTACCGGCAGAGTTCGAAGCCTATCCGCAGCGTTTCCACAAGCGCGGAGCACTCGCTGCCGCGCGTCAGGGCGATGAGGTCAATCCCGAGAAGGCTTCGTCGGGTTGCCAGTTCTATATCGTCACCGGCAATGTCTACAACGACAGCACATTGGCCAACATGGAAGCACGTGCCAACTACAATATGCTTAATGAAGCATTCCAAAGCCGTGCCATGGAGCACATTGACGAGATCCGCAAGATGAATGCCGCAGGCGACAAGGCAGGGTTGCAAGCCATGCAGGACACTCTGCTGGCACAGGCTCAACGCGACATTGCCGACAAGCCGGAGTTCAAGTTCACCGACGAGCAGAAGCAGGCATACACGACCATAGGCGGTACGCCCCACCTTGACGGCAGCTACACCGTGTTTGGCGAGGTCATTGACGGTATGGATGTTGTGGACAAAATTCAGGAGGTTGAGACCGATGGCAACGACCGTCCGGACAAGGACGTAGTTATAAAGAAGATGACCGTCCTTGAAGATAAATAAGCACATACTGGACAACGGACTGCGTGTAGTGCATGTCAAGTACCCCTATGCCAAGATGGTGGCACTTGACATTGCCTACAATGTCGGTTCGCGTGACGAAAGCCCCGATAAGACGGGTCTTGCCCATCTTATGGAGCATCTAATGTTCGGTGGCTCAGCCAACATTCCCGACTATGACACTCCCCTGCAAAAAGCGGGCGGCGAGAACAATGCGTGGACCAATACCGACATAACCAACTTCTATCTCACCGTTCCCGCACAGAACGTAGAAACCGGCTTTTGGCTTGAGAGTGACCGTATGCTCAGCCTCGCGTTCAATCCTCAGAGCCTTGAGGTGCAACGTAATGTCGTGATGGAGGAATTCAAGCAGAGATACCTCAATCAGCCTTACGGTGATGTGTCCCATCTCATACGCGCCTTGGCTTATAAGGTACACCCGTACCAATGGCCCACCATAGGCAAGGAGCTAAGTCACATTGCCGGTGTCACCATGGACGACGTGCGCGATTTCTTCTTCCGCCACTATGCTCCCGGCAATGCCGTCCTGTCTGTCACCGGCAACATAGAGTGGGATGAGGCACTCCGTCTGACAGACAAGTGGTTCGGCTCTATTCCTCGCAGGGATGTCCATAAGTCTGCCTTGCCTGTCGAGCCGGAGCAGACAGCTCCGCGCACGCTTACGGTCGAGCGTCCCGTTCCTGTCGACTCCTTATATATGGCCTTTCACATGGATGGCTATTCCTCGTCAGACTACTGTGCCTATGATATGCTGACCGATATACTGTCCAACGGACAATCCAGCCGTCTCATCCGGCATCTTGTCAATGAGCAGAAGCTCTTCACAAGCATTGATGCCTATGTCCATAGCACCATTGACCCCGGATTGTTGCAGATTTGCGGCAAGCCGGCAGGCGGTGTCAGCATGGCGGAGGCGGAAGCTGCCGTATGGAACGAACTGAATGACCTCGCATGCAATCCCGTCGGCGACTATGAGATTGAGAAGGTCAAAAACAAGTTTGAATCCACGCAGATATTCGGCTTCATGAGCTATCAGAATGTTGCGGCACAGCTGGCATGGTTCGAGCTGCTTGGCGATGCCAATGGGATTGACCGTCAGGTTGGCAGATATAAGAGCGTCACCCCGCAACAGCTTCAACAGGTTGCGGCGCGTTGCTTCACGCCGGACAACTCATCGGTGCTCTATTACAAGAGTGTGGCGGGCTGACGGAGAGAGAACGAATCACAAGTGTTCCGATGAACATCCTCAGGCACTATTCTGCATACTACAAGTCACTTGCATCGCTTGGGCTGCCCATAGCCATAGGCCAGCTTGGAATGATTGTCTTGGGCTTTGCAGATACCTATATGATTGGGCGGCACAGCACGGCGGAACTTGGTGCAGCCTCGTTTGTCAACAGTCTCTTCAACCTGTGCATCATCTTCTTCACAGGCTTCAGCTACGGAGTGGTTCCTGTCATTGGCTCTTTGTTCGGAGCAGGACGCTTGCGCGAGAGCGGACAGACATTGCTGCACAGCATCGTCGCCAATGTCTGCGTGGCACTGCTCACGACCTTCATAATGGCAGTGGTCTTTCTCAACCTCGACAACATGGGACAGCCCGATGAACTGATGCCATTCATTAAGCCCTACTTCCTCGTCCTGCTTGCCTCGCTTGTCTTCGTCATGCTGTTCAATGCCTTCAAGCAGTTCACCGACAGCATAAACCGGACGAAGGTCTCGATGTGGATTCTGCTGACGGGCAACCTCTTCAACATCGTGGGCAACTATGTCCTCATCTACGGCAAGCTGGGCTTTCCCGAACTTGGCATCTTCGGAGCCGGATGCAGCACGCTGTTGTCGCGCATACTCATGGTCTTGATTTATGTTGCCGTGCTCATGTCCGGCAGCAAGTATGCAGTCTACCGCACAGGATTTATGTCTGTCAAGTGGTCGTCCGGACTGTTCAGGCATCTTAATGTCATAGGCTGGCCCATAGCGTTGCAGATGGGAATGGAGACAGCATCCTTCAGCCTAACTGCCATCATGGTGGGGTGGATAGGCACGCTTGCATTGGCATCGCATCAGGTCATGCTCACCATATCGCAGTTCGCTTTCATGATTTACTATGGCTTGGGGTCTGCTGTGGCCATACGTGTCAGCAATTTCATGGGACAGCGAGACTATGCAAGTGCTCGACGGACAGTCATCTCCGGCTTCCATCTCATGCTGCTGCTTGAGGTTGTGATTACGGGCATCCTGCTCTGCATACACAATGACCTCGGATCATTCTTCACCGGCGGCGACACCGAGATTGCCGCAATGGTGGCATCGCTCTTCCTGCCGTTCATCCTCTATCAGTTCGGTGACGGATTGCAGATAACCTATTCAAACGCATTGCGCGGCATTGCCGATGTCAAGCCTATGGTGCTGATAGCCTTTATAGCTTATTTCGTCGTCTCACTCCCTCTGTGCTATGTCTTTGCTTTCGTGCTGCACATGGGACTTGTCGGCGTATGGCTCTCGTTCCCTTTCGGATTGACCACCTGCGGTATCCTGCTATGGCTTCGCTACCGCAGTACAATGCGCAAATACTGCAAGGCAGATTAAAAACACACGGTTCTTTCATTTATCCATATTATGTGGCGTGTGTACCTGAAAGTGAGCAAACCGGTTTGCGTCAATAAAACCTGAAGGCTTGTCGGGTCTTATGTTTGCGTTGGCACTTTCAAACATAAGACTTTGCCATTTCAAACATAAG
>CAVDAU010000066.1:0-11146 GCA_963607015.1 Streptococcaceae bacterium | reverse complement strand
TGAACGTTCACAACGTTCGATGTGAGCACTCACATCGGTCGATGTGAGACGACTTATGTTAATATCTGACACGACTTATATTGCCTTCAACAACCTTTTCTCCCATATTCTTTTCCGACTTTTGTGAGTAGCAAACCGGTGCAAGGCAAGAAGTCCCACATAACTGATGCAGTGGGGGTGTCATTGAGATACCCTCTGCCATTCAGTGTTTAAGGAATCGTTCAGGGCAACATTCCCTTAATATCGAAAAAATACTTAATTTTTCATTGCCCCAAAAGATAATCTTTCTAATTTTGCGGTTGAGGTTTGCGGAAAGCCCTCTGTAAAGTTGTATAATATAGGCTGTACATCGGCAATGAGGTCGGCTTGTACGGTTGAGAAATATAGGTTTATGAGATGTAACATCATAATGAAAGTGGCATTCTTTGCCGTTGCCCTGCTGGCAGGCTTGGATGCACATTCACAAGACTTGATAGCCCGACAGGCTCCTGTGGACAGGAAGCTGAAGAGCGTTGATTCCTTGGCTCTGCACAAGCAGATGGAGATAGAACAGTCGTTGTATCCCGGCATTGACCTTTATCCTTCGTGGGACAATGAGTTCGTGCAGGCATACAAGGATGCAGTTGTGCCGGAGAGTTATACAGTGGATTTGCGTGGCTTCTGTATGCCGACAGACCACACGAAGATCACTGACGTGTTCGGCTATCGTCCACGCCGTCGTCGCGGCCATTACGGACTTGATGTGAAAGTATATGTCGGTGACACTATACGTGCCGCCTTTTCCGGTAAGGTCCGTATCGTCAAGAACCAAGGACGGCAGGGCTACGGAAAGTATGTCGTGATACGTCATGACAATGGTTTGGAGACTGTTTACGGGCACTTGTCGAAACAGCTTGTGAAAGTGGATCAGCTGGTTAAGGCTGGCGAGCCTATTGGCCTTGGTGGCAATACGGGACGCTCCACAGGATCGCACCTGCACTTTGAGACCCGCTTCTTGGGCATTGCCATAGATCCGGCACTGATGTTTGACTTCGAGAAACAGGATGTGGTGGGCGACAGCTATACCATATACCCCAAGAATACAGGCGGGCGCAAGTCGAGCGGCAACAGCAAGACGCAGCTGGCCGAGGGTCAGTACCACAAGATCAAGAGCGGTGATACGCTGTCCAAGATTGCAGCCAAGTATGGCGTGTCTGTGAACAAGCTGTGCCAGTTGAACCACATAACGACAAAGTCGGTATTGCGTATAGGCAGCGTTCTGAGATTGTCATAACGCCTTGAGGCTTCTCGTGCCTGCGGCATGAGAGCGTGAAAGAAAGATAAAGGAGATGCTAAAGCCAATTTACTTCTCCTTTTTTTAGTGGTGTCATATACCTTATTATATATATAAGTACAGACGATGGATGATACAAAGACTCAATTTGAAAAGGCACTCGCCATCTGCCGTGACTTGTTCGTAAAGAAACTGAAGGATTACGGTGCTTCATGGCGTGTCATGCGTCCGTCGTCGCTGGCAGACCAGATATTCATCAAAGCCAAACGCATACGCACGCTTGAGACCACCGGCGTGGCCATGGTCGATGAAGACATAAGGGGAGAACTGATAGGCATAATAAACTACGGACTTATCGTACTGATTCAATTGGACAAAGGCTATGCCGATGTTGTCGACATGACCAACGATGAGGCTCTGAAGCTGTATGACAGGTTCTCGCACGAGACGCTCGAGCTGATGTTGCGCAAGAACCATGACTACAATGAGGCGTGGCGTGACATGCGCCCCTCGTCATATACGGACTTCATCCTAACCAAGATAAACCGTGCAAAAGAGATTGAAAGCCATAATGGACGGACACTCGTCTCCGAGGGAGTGGAGTCAAACTATATGGACATTATCAATTATGCCGTGTTCGGACTTATCAAGATAGAGTTTGGAGGCTAAGACGAAACATATTGAATTGCCTTCGGCAGCGGTCAATGTCTGCCGCTTTGTCCTTGGGGCAGTGTTTGTCTTTTCCGGTTTTGTGAAGGCCGTAGACCCGATGGGGTCGTTCTACAAGATACAGGATTATCTCACGGCCTTTGGCTTCATCTCCCTGTTTCCTGAACAGTTGCCGCTGTTCGTCGGCATGGCATTGGCGGCGTTGGAGTTCTGCGTCGGCATTTGTCTGTTCTTCGGCATCCGGAAGAAGGCTGCTTCTGCATGGGCTCTCCTGCTGATGCTCTTCATGACACCTCTCACACTGTATTTGGCAATAGCCAATCCGGTGTCGGACTGCGGCTGCTTCGGTGATGCACTTGTGCTGACCAATTGGCAGACGTTCGGCAAGAATGTGGTGCTGCTGCTTGCTGCCGTCGTGGTGTTTGCAGGACACCGGAAAATCGTCGGCTTCATGTCGGACAAAATGGACTGGGCATTGTCTCTGTACAGCTTCCTGTTCATACCGGCGATGATGGCATACTGCCTGTACTATTTGCCGATAATGGACTTCCGTCCATACAGGATAGGCAGCAACATCCGTGAGGAGATGAACGTGCCGGACGATGCCAAGCCGAGCGTCTATAGGAGTATCTTCACGTTGGAGAAGAACGGGGAACAGCGCGAGTTCACCCTCGATGACTATCCCGACAGCACGTGGACGTTTGTCAAGGCGGAGAACATACTCGTGGAGAAAGGCTACGAACCTGCCATAAAGGACTTTGCCATGCAGGATATGCAGACCGGCGAGGACATCACGGATGCCGTACTTGCAGATACGGCGTACACGTTCCTGCTTGTGGCACATCGGGTGGAGAGTGCAGAGGACAGCAACATAGACCGCATAAACCGGTTGTACGAATACAGCGTGGAGCACGGCTACGGATTCTATGCCCTCACGTCATCGGCTGAAACGGGCATAGACGAATGGCGCGACAGAACCGGAGCCGAATATCCGTTCTGCCTTATGGATGACATTGTGCTGAAGACAATGATACGTTCAAACCCCGGAATGTTCCTGATAAAGGACGGGACGGTGCTGAACAAGTGGAGCCATAACGAGTTGCCCGACGAGGATATGCTTGCCGGAGACATCAGCCAATGGGGTGTCGCATCAGGCTATCGCACCAGCATCGTGGGGACACTGATGTACGTCGCATTGTGGTTTGTTGTACCTTTGCTCCTCTTTCTTGGTGTAGACCTCGCGGTGAAGCGCAGACATGTGAATGAAAATAGAAATGTTTAACTCTAAATAGACAGATTGTAAAAATGAGAAAGAAAATTGTAGCAGGCAACTGGAAAATGAACATGAACCTGCAAGACGGTGTTGCTTTGGCAAAGGAACTGAACGAAGCTCTCACGAAGGAGAAGCCAAACTGCGGTGTAATCATCTGCACCCCATTCATCCATCTGGCTTCAGTGGCGCAGTTCCTCGATCAGAACGTGATTGGTCTCGGTGCTGAGAACTGCGCTGACAAGGCTAAGGGTGCCTACACTGGCGAGGTTTCTGCGGAGATGGTGAAGAGCACAGGCGCACAGTATGTCATCCTTGGACACAGCGAGCGTCGCGGCTACTACAACGAGACTCCCGAAATCCTGAAGGAGAAAGTCCAACTGGCATTGGCAAACGGACTGAAAGTTATCTTCTGCATCGGTGAGAGCCTTGAGGAGCGTGAGGCAAACAAGCAGAACGAAGTTGTCAAGGCAGAGCTCGAAGGTTCTGTGTTCGGCTTGTCGGCTGAGGACTTCGCGAAGATCGTGATTGCTTACGAACCGATTTGGGCCATTGGTACGGGCAAGACTGCAACAGCAGATCAGGCAGAGGAGATTCACGCTTATATCCGCAGCTGTGTGGCTGAGAAGTATGGCAAGGCTGTTGCCGACGACACCACAATCCTTTATGGTGGCAGCTGCAAGGCAAGCAATGCTCCCGAGCTGTTTGCAAAGCCCGACATCGATGGCGGTCTGATTGGCGGTGCTTCTCTGAAGGCTGCTGACTTCCGTGGCATCATCGATGCATATAAATAAACAGATAATCAATGGCAAAGGCTCAAGAGCCGCAGGCACGGAATGTCCTGTACGGCTCCTGAGTCTTGCTTTTCCCCATAACAATAATCCAGCCATACAGTGTGTGATATGAAGAGACTGCTTGCAGCAATGGCCGTGGCGTGCTTGTGCATCGGCCATGCCTATGCCCAGAGAAACATCGTCAACAGCCTCAGGGAGACCAAGGCCGGCGAGGGACAGGTGCACATCAACCAGGATGCCGACATAACGGCATTGGTGATGGGCGAACAGATAGTCCGCAATGCCGACGGGACTGAGACGAAGAACGAACTGAAGAAGCAGGGATACCGTGTGCAGGTGTATGCCGGCAACAATACCCGTCAGGCACGCACTGAGGCCAATGAGGTGGCAGAGAAGGTCAAGGAAGCCTTTCCGCAGTATGACGTTTATGCCATGTTCAGCCCACCACGGTGGCTCTGCCGTGTCGGCAACTTTGCCTCGATAGAGGAGGCGGATGCCGCAATGCGCAGTCTGCGAGGCACGGGCGAATTCAAAGAGGTGTCCATCGTCAGAGACCAGATTGTCCTGACATATTGAGGTCTACACACACTTTTCATATAGAGAGATGCTTGACAAGGAAATTATAAAAGACACGCAGAAGGTCGACGAGCTGAGAGGGCTTGTAGAGCGTATGCTCACAATCGTGGGCGAGGATGTCCACCGCGACGGATTGCTGAAGACGCCGGAGCGTGTCGCAAAGGCTTTCATCACGCTGACCAAGGGCTATGAGTACGATCCGTGCGAGATGTTGCGCTCGGCCATGTTCCGCGAAGACTACAGTCAGATGGTCATTGTGAAGGATATTGACTTCTATTCATTGTGCGAACACCATGTGCTGCCGTTCTTCGGCAAGGTTCATGTGGCCTATATCCCCAACGGCTACATCACGGGACTTAGCAAGATAGCGCGTGTCGTGGATGTCTTTTCACACCGCCTGCAGATTCAGGAACGCATGACTTCGCAGATAAAAGACTGCATACAGCAGACGCTCAATCCGTTGGGCGTGATGGTGGTCATAGAGGCCAAGCACATGTGCATGCAGATGCGTGGTGTCGAGAAGCAGAACTCCATAACGACCACATCCGACTTCACCGGTGCCTTCAATCAGGCCAAGACGCGCGAGGAGTTCATGAACCTGATCCATCGCGGCTGACCGGTTCTTACAGGTTGAGGACTCTCTCGCCAAGGACTGCCGCAAGGGTGTTCTGTCTCTGTTTCAGCTGTTGGTATTGCTCTATCAGGGCGTTGCTCCGCTGCTCGTCTTTCTGTAGCGAGCTTTCCTTCAGCGCGTTCATGATTCCTTTTATCTGTTCGCCTATCATGACGTACTTGTAAGAATCGACCTGCACGGTCAGGAGTTCATACAGGCGGTCGGCATCGGTTTCCGCCTTGCGCTCCCTGAAGTGAATCTTGCTTAGCTGGTACTTGTCGCTTGCCAAGTCCACGCTCAACCGGCTGATATCGGAGTCCTGATGGTTGACGAAGTGCTGTTCGGCGTGGAAGCCGGTGTCGTGGATGTGTTCCACAGCTTCGCCGAGGATGCGTTGTGCCAGCCGGCTGCACAGGGTCAGACCTTCGTCCTTCAGTTCGTTGTTCACGTATTCCGTCACGGTCAGGTCGTATGTGCTGCCGTCTTCTTCCTCCACTTTGCACATCACCATGTCGCCATATCTCACGATTGACTGCAAGAGCTGCAGTTCCGCGTTGCGCATGGCGGGGCCGGAATATGCCAGCTGTATTTCCATATCCCGTTGGACACTGTCATTGCCGCTTGCGGCTCCGGCATCCGTGTTTGGCCGATCCGTTGCAGCATTGCTCTCCGCAGCGTCTGTCTGTGTTGCCTCTGCTGCACCTTCTTCCTGCGACAAAGTCCCCTGCGCAATCCTGCGTTCGCGCTCGCGCCTCTCTGCTTCCTGCACGGCACGCCTCTCGCGGTATTTTGCCACTTCATTCACAAGAATCTTGTCCTCGACGTTCAGCATCTCTGCACATTCCTTGATGTAGACATCGCGGACTATGGCCTCGGGAATCATGGAGATGCTGACGGTAATGTCCGTTATCAGCTGTGCGCGCTTTATCGGGTCGTTCTCTGTCTGTGACAGCAGGAGGTTTGCCTTGAAGCGGATGAAGTCGGTGGAGTTGCTCTGTATGAAGTCTTTGTACTCCGCAGCCGTATGACTGCGTGCAAACGAGTCGGGGTCATTGCCCTCGGGCAGCAGACAGATCTTGACGTTCATCCCGTCGGCAAGCAGCATGTCCGTTCCGCGCAGGGCGGCGTGTATGCCGGCTTCGTCGCCGTCATAGAGCAGGACGATGTTCTTCGTGAGCCTGTGAAGCAGCTTTATCTGGTGCGTGCTCAGGGCTGTGCCCGAGTTGGCGACCACATTCTCTATGCCGCACTGGTGCATCGAAATCACGTCCGTATAGCCTTCCACCATGTAGACGCAGTCTTCCTTCACCATTGCTTTCTTCGCCTGGAAGATGCCGAACAGCTCGTGGTCCTTGTGATAGATGTCCGAGTCGGGCGAGTTGACATATTTCTGGTTGACACCCTTTGTGCGAGAGTCGAGCACGCGGCCGCCGAAGGCCACCACCTTGCCGCTCAGACCGATCCAGGGAAAGATGACGCGACCGCTGAAACGGTCTACAAGTCCGCCGTTGTCGCGCTCGTAGCACAGTCCCGTCGCCGTGAGGTACTTGCCCTTGTAGCCTTTTGCCAATGCCGTCTTGCTGAAGGCATCGCGTGCCGCAGGGGCATATCCCAACCGGAACTTCTCTATGATGTCGTCCCTGAAGCCGCGGCTGCGGAAATACGCCATGCCGATGCTCCGCCCTTCCTCGCTGCGCATCAGCGTGTCGTGGAAATAGTCGCATGCAAACCGGTTGACGATGTAGAGGCTCTCGCGCTCGCTCTGTGCCTGACGCTCCTCGTCGGTCATCTCTTTCTCCTTGACCTCGATGCCGTACTTGCGCGCCAGGTATTTCAGGGCTTCGGTGTACTGCACCTGCTCGTGCTCCATGATGAAGTGCACAGCATTGCCTCCCTTGCCGCAGGCAAAGCACTTGAAGATGCCTTTTGCCGGAGATACGTAGAACGACGGAGTCCTGTCGTCGTGGAAGGGACACAGGCCGACATAGTTTCCACCGCGCTTCCGCAGCGTCACGAAGTCGGACACCACGTCGACAATCTGCGTGGCATCCATTATGCGGTCTACGGTGGCTTGGTCAATCATTCGTCTTTGTTGCCTTCAAGGTTGAGGTTCTTGTATTCCGGTTCCGCCTTGAACCAGTCGGAATACATCAGGTATCCGTTTGCAATCTTCACGTTCAGCTCCTTGGCCTGCTCGGGGTCGACCTTCTTGATGAACTTGGCAGGTACGCCGCCCCACAGCGTGTGAGGCTCGATGACCGTGTTCTTCAGCACCACCGACCCTGCCGCCACGATGGCTCCTTCGCCCACGACAACGCCGTCGAGCAGCACGGAACCCATGCCGACGAGGGCATATTCCTTGACCGTGGCTCCGTGGATTGTCACGTTGTGTCCCACCGACACGTGGTCTTCGATGGTTATTGTCGACTTTTGGTACAGCGTGTGCAGAACGCTGCCGTCCTGGATGTTCACGCAGTTGCCGATGCGTATGGAATTGACGTCGCCGCGAACGACGGCTCCGAACCAGATGCTGCAGTCGTCGCCCATCACGACATCGCCTATTATTGCCGAGTTCTCGGCGAAGAAGCAGTTCCTGCCATATCTTGGGGTGAAGCCCCTGACCGGTTGTATGATTGCCATGTCTTTCTTTCTCCTGTATTTCTTCTGTGTTTATGTGTATGTTCTGATTTCTTTCGTCATATAGCCCTTGTCGCCAGTGCCAGCCACTTGCGTCCGGCATCGTCGAGATGTGGCGACAGCCTGTCGCAGACCGTCCGGTGATAGCTGTTGAGCCAGTCGGTTTCTTCGTCGTTGAGCAGCTCTTTCTTTATCGGAACTGTGTCGATGGGGCAGAGGGTCACGGTCTCGAACCTGAGATAACGCCCGAACATTCCGTCGCCGGCAGGGACTGTCAGCAGCAGATTTTCCGTGCGTATGCCGTGGCTCCCGTCACGGTAGATGCCCGGCTCGTCGCTTGTCACCATCCCCGCCGCCAGTGCCACGGGGTTGTGTTCCATGCGTATGCTCTGCGGACCTTCGTGGACGTTCAGGAAGGAGCCCACGCCGTGGCCTGTCCCGTGCAGGTAGTTCGTCCGTTGCTTCCACAGGGGCAGGCGTGCAAGCACGTCCAGTTGGTCGCCGCGCGTGCCTTCGGGAAACACCGCCATGGCCAGGTCTATGTTGCCCTTCAGCACGAGGGTATAGTCCGTCCTCTCCTCGTCGGTCAGCGGGCCGAGGGCTATTGTCCGCGTGATGTCCGTCGTGCCGTCGAGATACTGCGCTCCGGAGTCTATCAGCACGAAGCCCCGCGGCTGCAACGGCACGTCGCTCTCTGCCGTTGCCTCATAGTGGACAATAGCTCCGTGTGCTCCGTAGCCTGCAATCGTGTCGAAGCTCTCTCCTATATATAATGGTTGCTCGGAGCGCAGCTCGCGCAGCTTGTCGGCTATGCCTGTCTCCGTGACGGGTTTCCGTGCCTTCATCGCCTCTTCGAGCCACATCAGGAACTTGACCAATGCCACGCCGTCGCGCGTCATGGCATTGCGCAGCCCGCTTATCTCCCGTTCGTTCCTCACGGCTTTCAGCATCGGAATGGGGTTGCCGGCGGTGACCGTGGGGCTGCTTGTCCGTGCGTGGCAGATGGCGTAGCTCGTCTTCCCACGATCCATTATCACCGGCACGCCGTCCGGCTCCTGCCGCAGGTATGCCTCAGCCTCGCCGTATGGCTTCACGTCCACGCCTGCCGCCGCAAGGTGTGCCGACACCTCGCCGTCCACCTTCCTCGGGTCGACGAACAGCACGGCGCGGTCTTCTCCTATATATAAATGTGAGATCACCACCGGATTGCAGCGCACGTCGCTGCCGCGCAGGTTCAGCGTCCAGGCAATCTCGTCGAGAGCCGACACCCACAGACCCGTCCCGCTGTCGGAACGTATTGCCTTGCGTATCAGCCCGATCTTGTCCGCAGCCGACAGCCCTGCATACCTCGTGTCGAGCACGTAGGCCTTGCCCGTAGGCATCTCCGGACGGCCTGTCCAAATGTCGTCCATCGGGTCGGGCATGCTTCTTATTCCGATATGTTTTGCGCTGAGGATACTCTTCAGGTCTTCAATCTCCGCCGCTGCGAACAGCCTTCCGTCGAAGCCCACGGTGCAGCCCTCGCGGAGGCTGTCGCGCAGATATTCCTCGATGGAGGGCGTGCCTTCAATCTTCAGCCTGTAGAGCTTGCAGCCGCTGCCGCGCAGTTGCTCCTCGGCCTGTAGGAAGTAGCGCGAGTCGGTCCACAGGCCGGCCTCCGTGGCAGTCACCACAGCCGTGCCTGCCGAACCGGTGAATCCCGTCAGCCACTTGCGCGACTGCCAGTGGTCGGCCGTGTATTCGCTCATGTGCGGGTCTGCCGTCGGGACGATGAAAGCATCCGTCCCGTGCCGTCCCATCCATTCCCTCAACCTCTCTATGTGTGCCTTTGGCGTATCCGATGTCTCCATATTGTCTGCTTCCGGTCTCCGGTTTCCGTCATGCAAAGGTAGCAAAATATCGTCACAGCCTCCTGCGCCCCGTGTGCCAAAACATACTCCGGCAAAAGGGCGTGCCCGCACGACTTTTTCCGGTGCTGCACGGTATGCGTTTCAAAACCGCGCGGTTTTTCGTCCGAAACCGCGCGGTTTCCCGTCCAAAACTGCGCGGTTTTCCGTCCAAAACTGCGCGGTTTTCCATCCCAAACTGCGCGGTTTCAAATCTCAAACTGCGCGGTTTCCAATCTCAAACCGCGCGGTTCCGCACGACCTACTGCGGCATATCCGGTGACTTTCCCCGCGCCATGCGCAGCTTTACCCATCGCAACAGCTCCACGAACCCCCATGCCATGCACAGACTTACGCCGAAGATGATGAAAGGATAGAGGGTTTTTGCCGGCAGGGAATCGGCGCGGATCCCAAAATGCCATAGAATCAGGACAACGAGAACATGGAATATATAGATGTAGGCTGAGTACTTCCTGCCGATGGTTGCCCATACGGAACCTTCGCCGAAGCGCGGATTGCGCAAAGCCCAATAGAAGAACGGCAATACCAAAGGCAGGGTGAAGACGTACATTTCCCTAACCCCATAAAGCACATTCATCTCCGCGATAATCAGGAGGAGAGACGCGCAAGCGTATGTCCACAGATACTGCTTCTTCGCCAAAAAGGAGAACGCGGCATCATTCCCTTCCCTAATCATCCTTCCTGTCATCATGCAGGGTAAGCCCATGAAAAGAAAATTGCGGAACCTGGTGTTCCATGGGGTGAAGTTGCTCAAAAGAAATATAAAAAGGAGAAAAGGTGCTGCATACCGTAGCCATTTTGTCAGCTTCCATTTGTCGGCAAAATAGAAGATAATCAGGTCGTATAATACGGCATAGAAGTACCACAAGTGTCCGGAAAACAAGTCGTAGTCGAGCACGATCTTTCCTGCAATGCGCTTTAATGTTAGAGTGCTGCTCACCCATTCTCCCAATGAATCGTGTCGGATCTGCGTTGCAATCGTCACCACGCCATACAATGCCGAGGCGCACAACGTCATGACGATCAGCTTCCGGATATGCCGCCAAAAGTCTCCCCGCTCCACCATCTTCGGATAGTAATACCCCGTGATGATGAAGAAAATGGGGACTGCACATCTCACGACAGGAGTCAGCCAACTGCTCCCGAAATGGAGCCATACAATACAAAATGCCGCAAAACACTTCATGACATCTAAGCTGCTGATACGGGGCATACCCATACCGGCAGGCTTCACATTGCCGCCGGCAATGCTTGAAATCTGTTCTACCATAAATGAAAATGTTGTGCGAAAACAAACTTGACGGAAGGGAATTCTCGTCGGGCCCCGAGACAAAGAAAAGCGCGAGCTTGCGCTTATCCTGTCTTGAGGCCCTGAGAAAACCCTGCATATTGATAAGTCAAGCCCAC
>CAVDAU010000065.1:0-11242 GCA_963607015.1 Streptococcaceae bacterium | reverse complement strand
ATGGCAGGAACGATATTCAAGGAGATTGCGGAACTGCTGCATAGGCAGAGATGATGACCTGCTGAGGCGGCCAGCGTGTCTGAATGGATGTAGCAGCCGGAACGAAAAGAGGGGCAGCCCGCAGATATGTGTGGACTGCCCCTATAAGAAAAGGATGTAGTGTTGCTTGGCTTTATTCGCCCTTGATTGCTGCTACGCCAGGCAGAACCTTGCCCTCAATGGCCTCAAGCATTGCACCACCACCGGTGGAAACGTATGAGACTTTGTCGGCAAGACCGAACTTGTTGATTGCAGCCACAGAGTCACCACCACCGACGAGCGAGTATGCACCGTTCTTCTGTGTGGCTTCTGCTACATACTGGGCAATTTCACCTGTGCCGTGAGCGAAGTTCGGGAACTCAAACACACCTACAGGGCCGTTCCACAGTATGGTCTTGGAGTTCATGATGATTTCCTTCCAGTTGGCAAGCGACTGTTCAGAAGCATCCATGCCCTGCCATCCGTCAGGAATCTGATGTGTGTCGAACACCTTGCGCTCTGCGTCGTTGCTGAAGTGGTTGCCGGCAACGGTTGCAATGGAAAGGGAAACGTTGACACCCTTCTTCTTTGCCTCTTCCAATACTGACAGTGCTTCAGGCATCAGGTCGTCCTCATGCAGAGAGTCACCGATATGGCCGCCCTGTGCCTTGAAGAATGTGAAGCCCATGCCGCCGCCGATGATGAGGTTGTCAACCTTGTCGAGCAGGTTCTTGATGACACCCAACTTGGACGACACCTTGGAGCCGCCGATGATGGCAGTGAAAGGATGCTGTGCGTTCTTCAGCACGTTGTCGATGGCCTTCACTTCCTTCTCCATCAGATAGCCAAGCATCTTGTTGTCTGCATCGAAAGAGTCAGCAATGACAGCCGTGGATGCGTGCTTGCGGTGAGCGGTGCCGAAGGCATCATTGACATATACGTCGGCGTAGGAAGCCAGCTTCTTTGCGAAGTCCTTCTGGCGGCCCTTCATCTCTTTCTTGGCAGCATCGTACTCGGGTGTACCCTTCTCCAAACCTACCGGCTTGCCTTCCTCTTCAGGATAGAAACGCAGGTTCTCAAGCAGCAGAGCCTCGCCCATCTTCAGCGCAGCAGCCTCTGTCTCGGCATTGCCGCAGTCGGGTGCAAACTTGACATCAACACCCAAAGCCTTGCTCACGTTCGGGACAATCTGCTTCAGGCTCAGCTTGGGATTGACCTTGCCTTTCGGTTTGCCCATGTGCGACATCATGATGACTGCGCCGCCGTCGGCAAGAATCTTCTTCAGTGTTGGCAGGGCACCACGGATGCGGGTGTCGTCAGTAACGTTTCCGTTCTCGTCCAATGGTACGTTGAAATCTACACGTACGATTGCCTTTTTACCGGCAAAGTTGAATTGGTCTATTGTCATATCTTTGTTACTTTAAAAGAGTTATTGTTTCCGATTGTCTTCTTATGAGCGCAAAGTTATGGAATTTTTCGCATCGTTGCCCCGCGCTTGCTTCAAAATGTCGCGCCATACCGGCGTTTTTAGGATGCTGCCGTCGGTGTGTTGCCGTGGGGTGTGACTGCATGATGCGATCCGTACAGGCAGAATGGCTGTAGCCCGCAATCGTCGCAAGCCGGCTTGCGCGACCGGCAGACGTAACGCCCATGCAGAAGCAGCCAGTGGTGGGCATGCGCCATGTCTGCCTCGGCGATGTTCTTGATCAACTCCTGCTCTACGGCATACGGCGTGTTGTGCTTGCTGCTGACCAATCCAAGTCTGTGGCTGACGCGGAACACATGGGTGTCTACTGCCATCGTGGCTTGACCGAAAGCCACCGCACTGACAACATTGGCTGTCTTGCGCCCGACACCGGGCAGCCGCAACAGAGAACTGAAGTCGCGCGGCACCTCTCCGTCATAGTCGCGCTGTAGCATCTGTGCCGTCTGCACCAGATGCTTTGCCTTGCTGTTGGGATAGGACACGCTGTGTATGTATTCAAACACCGCTTCCGGCGTGGCCTGCGACATCTCGAGGCTTGTGGGGAAAGCGTCGAACAGTGCGGGGGTAATCATGTTGACCCGCTTGTCGGTGCACTGGGCACTGAGGATGACCGCCACCAACAGCTGGAATGGATTGCTGAAGCGCAACTCGGACTCAGCCACAGGCATATTCGTCCTGAACCAGTCTGTGACGGCACGGTATCTCTCTTTCTTGGTCATCGGCAAATCAATATGCCGACTCGAACTCACGCAGGAAGCGCACATCGTTCTCTGAGAACAGACGCAGGTCGCTGACCTGATACTTCAGGTTGGCAATGCGCTCGATGCCAAGTCCGAAGGCATAGCCGGAGTAGACCTTGCTGTCGATGCCGCACATCTCAAGCACATTGGGGTCTACCATGCCACAGCCGAGGATCTCGACCCATCCTGTGTGCTTGCAGAACCCGCAGCCCTTGCCGCCGCAGATGTTGCAGCTGATGTCCATCTCCGCGCTTGGTTCGGTGAATGGGAAGTATGAAGGACGCAGGCGTATCTTCGTGTCGCTGCCGAACATCTCGCGGGCAAACGTCAGCAATACCTGCTTCAGGTCGGTGAACGACACGTTCTTGTCGACATACAGACCCTCGATCTGATGGAAGAAGCAGTGTGCACGTGCGCTGATGGCTTCGTTGCGGTAGACACGTCCGGGGCATATCACGCGGATGGGAGGCTGTGTGTGCTCCATGACACGTGCCTGCACCGAACTGGTGTGCGTGCGCAGTATGACGTTCTTTGTCACGTCATCGGTGTTCCGGCTTATGAAGAAAGTGTCCTGCATGTCGCGTGCCGGATGGTCGGCAGCGAAGTTCATCTTGGTGAACACGTGCAGGTCGTCTTCCACTTCAGGACCGTCGGCGAGCTTGAAGCCCATGTGTCCGAAGATATTTATTATATCGTTCTTGACGATTGTCAGCGGATGGCGTGTGCCGATGTGCATGGGGTAGGGTGTGCGCGTCAGGTCAATGTCGTCGCTGACGGTGTCTGTGCTCTCGAACTGCTCTTTCAGCTGTGCGATCTTATCCTGTACCTGTGTCTTCAGCTCGTTCAGCTTCATGCCAACCTCACGCTTCTGCTCGGCGGCGACGCTGCGGAAGTCGTTCATCAGGTCGCTGATGATACCTTTTTTGCTGAGGTACTTTATCCGCAGAGCCTCAAGCTCGTCGGCGTTTGATGCCTTGAGCTGCTCCACGTCCTTACAGATGTCGTTTATCTTGTCTATTATCATAATGGTAAAAACGTGTTGTCGATGTTTCAAGACGCAAAGATACGAAGATGGAGAATACGCGGAAATCGTTTCGGAATAATATTGTAATTTTGCGACGGCAAACCATCCTGCAAGACAAGTGACGGCAGTTCCTGTAAAAGAGAAAATAGTCATGGGCATTGACCCCGGCACGACGATAATGGGCTACGGCGTGCTTCGCATCAACGGTACGCAGCCGTCGTTGGTCGCCATGGGCGTGATAGACCTGAGGCGATACGCGAACCACTATCTGAAGCTCGCACACATACACGAGCGCGTGCTCGGCATAATAGAGAGCTACCTGCCCGACGAGCTTGCCATCGAAGCACCGTTCTTCGGCAAGAACGTGCAGTCTGTACTGAAGTTGGGACGTGCACAGGGTGTTGCCATGGCTGTGGCTCTGAGCCGTGACATCCCGATAACGGAGTATGCCCCGCTGAAGATAAAGATGGCGATAACGGGCAACGGTAATGCCAGCAAGGAGCAGGTGGCAGGGATGTTGCAGCGGTTGCTGCACATCAGTCCGCAGGAGATGCCGCATTTCCTTGATGCCACTGATGCTCTCGGGGCTGCCTACTGCCATTATCTGCAAATGGGGCGACCTGTCGTGGAGAAGAGCTACCGCGACTGGAAAGACTATGTGGCACGTAACCCCGGGAAGGTCAGCGACCCTGACAGAGAAGGCTTGGCGACACGCCGCGATAAAGACAAAATCTGAGAAGATGAAAGGACATACCTTGAAATTGGACAATGCCGTGGCACGCACGCCGGAAGCACGGCTGTCCGAACCCGTGAACCTCGATGTGCTCGACGGTGAACAGATAGCCATAATGGGACCGAATGCCGGTGGCAAGAGCCTGTTGGTCGACATGATTACCGGCAAGTTTCCTCTTGCCGAAGGAACACTGGAATATGATTTCTCGCCGTCGCCATGGCGCGAGGCATACAGGAACATCAAGTACATAGCTTTCCGCGATACCTACGGCAGCAACGATACCAACTACTACTACCAGCAGCGTTGGAACTCCACGGAGACAGACGACTTCCCCACCGTGCGTCAGCTGTTGGGCGATTATGCCGAGGGCGCATTGCAGCGTCAACTGTTCGATATGTTCCACATAGATGCCATGCTCGACAAGCGCATACTGATGCTCTCGAGCGGTGAGTTGCGCAAGTTCCAGCTGGTGAAGATCCTGCTGACGCAACCGCGCGTGCTGATAATGGACAATCCGTTTATTGGTCTTGATGCCGCCACCCGCGACCTGCTCGACAGCTTGTTGCGGCAGCTGACGAGGCTGCACGGACTACAGCTGATACTGGTTTTGTCGATGCTCGACAGTGTTCCGGACTACATAACCCACGTGGTCACGGTCGACAAACTCGTGGTCGGCAGCAAGCAGACGCGCGACGAGTATCTGCAATCCTACGGCGAGGCTGATGCCGAAAGGGCAAAAAGTGATACAGTCCTGCATGACACGCTGACGCAGCGCATACTCGGATTGCCTTATACAGGGACGAACTTCACGGGCGATGAGGTGGTTCGTCTCAACAAGGTCAGCATAGCATACGACGGGCACTCCATACTGAAGAATCTTGACTGGACTGTGCGGCGCGGAGAGAAGTGGTCGCTGAGCGGAGAGAACGGGTCGGGCAAGTCGACACTGCTTAGTCTTGTGTGTGCGGACAATCCGCAGTCTTATGCCTGCGACATCAGTCTCTTCGGCAAGCAACGCGGTTCGGGCGAGAGTATATGGGAAATCAAGAAACACATAGGGTACGTCAGTCCGGAGATGCACCGTGCATACATGAAGAACTTTCCCACGATTGACATCGTGGCCAGCGGACTGTACGACAGCATCGGGCTTTATGTGAAGCCACGCCCTGAACAGCGTGCCGTCTGTCTGTGGTGGATGGACATCTTCGGTATTGCTTCGCTGGCCGACCGTCCGTTCCTGCGCCTCTCGAGTGGCGAACAGCGTCTGGCACTGCTGGCACGTGCCTTCGTGAAAGACCCCGAACTGCTTATCTTGGATGAACCGTTGCACGGGTTGGATACATACAACCGCCGCCGTGCCAAAGCCGTGATAGAAGCCTTCTGCCATCGGATAGACAAGACGGTGATAATGGTGACGCACTATGCCCGGGAGCTTCCTCCGTCGGTCGACAAGCATCTTACATTGCATAAAAACAGGTAGTTGTGTACTGCACACATGGCAGAAGCCGCAAAAAAACTTTATCTTTGCGCAGCTAAGGAGACAATCCGGTACCGTAGAGAATGAAGGAACGCGTAATAAAGTTCATCGAAGTATATCTGCTGTGGCTGCTGATATTCGTGCTGCAGAAGCCGCTGTTCATGCTGTACTACCGCAAGCTGTATGACGGCTGCGGGATAGATACGGTGTTCAGCGTGATGCTCCATGGACTGCCGCTCGACCTGTCCATGGCGGGCTATCTGACTGCTGTGCCGGCTCTGCTGCTCATTGTCTCGGCGTGGACCATAGGCAAGTGGCTGCAGACGGTGTGGAAATGGTACTTCGCCATTACCTGCATCGCGGTGTCGGTAATCCTTGTTACTGACATAGGGCTGTATGATTTTTGGGGCTTCCGTCTCGACAGTACGCCGATATTCTATTTCATGTCGTCGCCCCGTGAGGCGTTGGCAAGCGTCAGCCTGTGGTATGTGCTGGCGGCGTTGCTCTGCATGCTTGTGGCGTCAGGCTTCTGCTACCTGCTGTTTGCCGTGTTCACTTTCCCGCGTCGTGGCACCAAGTATCGCATCCCGTTCAACCGGCTGTCGGTGTCAGGCGTACTGCTTGTGCTTGCGGCACTGCTGTTCATCCCCATACGTGGTGGCTTTACCGTTTCGACCATGAACACCGGCAAGGTGTTCTTCAGTCCCGACATCCGCATCAACCATGCTGCCATAAATCCTACGTTCAACCTCATGGAGTCACTCTCCAAGCAGAAAGACTTCGGCAAGCAATATCGCTTCATGGACGGCTTGCAGGCAGACAGCCTGTTCCTCCGGATGGCAGACCGTCAGGTGCTCGAAGCCATGACGGAGACTGAAGGCTCGCGGCGTGTCCTCGACTCGCTGAATGTCGTGGCTGCCGCAGCCGGCAACAGTGAGGCGCACAATCTGTTCACGACACATCGTCCCGATGTGCTCTTCATCATCATGGAGAGCTTCTCCTCGGAAATCATGGCGACATTGGGCGGTATGGAAGGTGTGGCTGTCAACCTTGACAGCCTGTCGCGCGAGGCATTGTTCTTTACTAACTTCTACGCCAACAGCTTCCGTACCGACCGTGGATTGGTGTCTGTTCTCAGCGGCTATCCGGCACAGCCGACAACCAGCATCATGAAATATCCGCGCAAGACGCAGAATCTGCCCGCCATAGCCCGTAGCCTCAAGGATGCGGGATATGAGGCTACATATTATTATGGTGGCGATGCGGACTTCACCAATATGCGTTCATACCTTGTCTCGCAAGGCTTCGGGCGCATCGTCAGTGATGTTGACTTCCCGCGCAGCGAGCGCACGGGCAAGTGGGGAGCACATGACCATGTGGTCTTCAACCGTCTTCTCGAAGATCTGAAGCAGGAGGCCGAGACCTATGGTGCCGACAGCGTGCCGCAGTATCGTGTGCTTCAGACCTCGAGCAGCCACGAACCGTTTGAGGTGCCGTTCGAGAAGCTCGACAACAAGATACTTAATGCTTTTGCCTATGCGGATGACTGCATAGGCAACTTCATACGTTCTTTCCGCCGGTTGCCGCAGTGGCAGAACACGGTGGTCGTGCTTGTGCCCGACCATCTCGGAGCTTATCCGGAGAACATAAGCAACTTCATTCCCGAACGTTATCGCATACCTCTGCTCATTCTTGGCGGTGCGGTGCGCAGTCCGATGACGGTCAGCACCTTTGCCTCCCAGCAGGATATTGCGGCGACGCTGTTGGCACAGCTCGGCTTGCCACATGGACAGTTCACGTTCAGCAAGGATGTGTTTGACGCGGCATCGCCACACTTCGCCTTCTTCACCGTCCCTGATGCTTTCGGCATGGCTACGCCCGAGAACACCCTGATTTATGACAATCAGGCGGCAGACGTGGTCTATGATGAGGGCGGGAATAAGAGTGCGAATCTCCTGCGGGGCAAGGCATACTTGCAGAAACTGTATGACGATTTGGCAAAACGTTGAACCTTACTGTGTGACGTACACTTATGACAGATCTGTTGCTTACGGGATTTCTTGACACTCTTGTCCGCATTGACAGCGATCTCCTGCTTGTGGTCAATGGCATGCACAACCGTTTCTTCGACTTCTTCATGCCGGTATGTACGGACAAACTCGTGTGGATACCGCTCTACCTGTCGCTGCTCTATGTCCTGTTCCGCAACATGAGCTTCAAGACCGCCATGCTCTGCCTTGTCTGCATTGCGCTGGCGGCAGGATTGTCTGATGTCATTAGCTCAAAGGCTTTGCGTTTTGCGGTGATGCGCCTGCGTCCGTCAAATATAGAGAACGAGTTGCATAACCTCGTACATATCGTTGACGGCTATCGTGGCGGACGCTATGGCTTCCCTTCGAGCCATGCTGCCAATACCTTCAGCTTGGCTGTGTTCCTGGTGTGTCTGTATAGGTGTCGCATAATATCGTTCTTTATGGTGTTTTGGGCGTTGCTGAACTGCTATACGCGCCTCTACCTCGGCGTGCATTACCCCGGGGACATCCTTGCGGGAGCTGTGCTCGGCTCGTTGTTGGCGATGGCTTTCTACTTCGTCTTCAGGAAAATCAGTAAGTATAAGGCCGGACGTAATCCAAAGTTTACGCTTGTACCCGTTTGGGTAGGGGCAGGAACCATACTCTGTATCCTTGTCTATTCCGCTGTAGCGTATGTCGTGTCTTTATCCTGACTGCCCGTGCCGGTCAGGATATGGAGCCTTTTGTCTTAACGGCACAATTAAGAAATCGGGACATCCGCAACGCAGCAGATGTCCCGATTTCAGAAAAAGTGTAAAGCTATGTGTGTGTCGTGTCTGTCTGATGCTGTCAGACGATGCCTTGTGCCATTATGGCCTTGGCTACCTTCATGAAGCCTGCGATGTTGGCACCCTTGACATAGTTGATGTAGCCGTCAGGCTCGGTGCCGTATTTCACGCATGCCTCGTGGATGCTCGTCATGATGCTGTGCAGCTTCTGGTCGACCTCTTCCGAACTCCAGCTGAGGTGCTGTGCGTTCTGTGTCATCTCCAAACCGGACACCGATACGCCGCCGGCGTTTGAAGCCTTGCCCGGGCAATAGAGTATCTTGGCATCCTGAAACACCTTCACCGCTTCCGGTGTGGAAGGCATATTCGCACCTTCGGAGACAGCCGTGATGCCGTTGGCGATGAGTTTGCGTGCATCGTCGCCGTCAATCTCATTCTGTGTGGCACAAGGTGTCGCTATGTCGGCCTTCTCGCCCCATGGACGTGCGCCCGCAACATACTTGGCTGTGGGATACTGCTCTGCATATTCGCGGATACGACCACGGTAGAGGTTCTTCAGCTCCATGATGTAGTCCAACTTCTGGCGGTCAATGCCGTCGGGGTCGTAGATATAGCCGTCGGAGTCGGACATGGTCAGCACCTTGCCGCCTTCTTGCAGAATCTTCTCGGCTGTGTACTGAGCCACGTTGCCGGCACCCGAAACCAGCACACTCTTGCCTTTCAGCGTCTCACCGCGTGTCTTGAGCATCTCGATGAGGAAATATATGTTGCCGTAGCCGGTTGCCTCGGGGCGTATCAGTGAACCGCCAAACTCCAGGCCTTTGCCTGTGAATGTGCCGGAGAAGTCGCGTGTCAGCTTCTTGTACATGCCGAACATATAGCCCACTTCACGTCCGCCGACACCGATGTCGCCGGCAGGAACATCCAGCTCAGGACCTACATGGCGGTATAGCTCAAGCATGAATGCCTGGCAGAAACGCATGACCTCGGCTGCCGACTTGCCGCGCGGCGAGAAGTCGGAACCGCCCTTGGCACCGCCCATAGGCAGTGTGGTCAGAGAGTTCTTGAATGTCTGCTCAAAGGCCAGGAACTTGAGGATTGAAGGTGTCACTGATGAGTGGAAGCGCACACCGCCTTTATACGGGCCGATGGCGTTGTTGTGCTGTACGCGATAGCCCATGTTGGTGCGCACGTTGCCGGCATCGTCTGTCCACGTCACGCGGAAAGAGATGATGCGATCGGGGATGCACAGCCGCTCGATGAGATTTGCTTTCTCGAACTCGGGATGCTTGTTGTACTCCTCTTCAATGGTTCCCAAGACCTGTGACACTGCCTGAATATACTCCGGCTCATTGGGAAAGCGGGCATTCAGGTTGTCTAATACCTTTGCTACATTCATGATGTCTGTCTCCTTTATTTGTGATTATTTTAAGTTTTTGTCGCTTTTGTTCGGTTGTTGGTTGCAAATGTAAATAGTTTACTCGTAAAAACAAACAGATGTTTTGGGAAATGCAGCAAAAGCTGTTAAATAATCACTCAAATGGAAGGACTGCTTATAAAGATGCTATTTGAGCTGTCGGTATGACTTGTAGACAGGTATGAACACCAATGCAGTGCCGATGAACAGCGATGTCAGTGTCATTCCGTCAATGGATTCTGTGGTGGTGAGCATGAGGAAACACAGCAGTCCCCACAGAAGGACAATACACACAGACTGCGATTTGCTTAATGGTCGTTTCATTTTGTTCGATCTCTCCCTATATATATAATATGGTGTAATGGTGCAGGGGTACCGTAGGCAAAGTTAGCGATTATTCTCCATCGTGGCTTCAGTAAGTTGATGCAAAAGCGTACTTTTGTGAGTGAGATGAGGACGGTCATTGCAGTCATATTCAGCATGATGGTCGTGTTGGCATCAGCGCAGACCAAGTATCAGTATGCCAAGCCACGCGAAGGCGAAGGCATAAGTGCCTTCTTGGAACGTCACGGACGACGTGGCAGGCAATACTACAACGACTTCATGGAGATAAACAAGAACCGGCTGCGAGGCCGCGACTATCTTGTGAAAGGCGTGAGCTATGCCATTCCGCCACTGCGGGATGGCAGCCGGCAGAACGCTACGGCACAAGAAGAGAAGACTGCGAATAAGGCTCAGGATGGCACTGCTGTGGGTTCGACGTTCGACGAACCGCTGTTTGGCACTGCGCAGGCAAAGGGCAAGGTGACGGGCAACCGCCTGCAGGGAGCCTGTATTTATGTGGTCAGCGGACACGGAGGTCCTGACCCCGGGGCGATAGGCAAGGTCGGTAAGGTGGAGATGCACGAGGATGAATATGCCTATGATGTGGCTCTGCGTCTTGCGCGTGACCTCATGCAGGAGGGTGCTGTGGTGCGCATCATAATACAGGATGCCAAAGACGGCATCCGTGATGCACGGTATCTTGACAACAGCAAGCGCGAGACGTGCATGGGCGAAGCCATCCCGTTGAACCAGACACGCCGTCTGCAGCAACGCTGCGACAAGATAAACAGGCTGTATGAAGAAGACCGCAAAAAGTACGGCTATTGCCGTGCCATATTCCTGCATATAGACAGTCGCAGCCGGAAACAGCAGACGGATGTGTTCTTCTATCATCGCGAGAAAAGTCAGGATGGACGGCATTTGGCCACGACCATGCGCCGCACGTTCAAGGCAAAATATGACCGCCATCAGCCTGACCGTGGGTTCAGTGGAACGGTGGAATCACGTGCCCTCTATGTGTTGAGCCATACGGCACCCGTGTCGTTGTTCGTCGAGTTGGGCAACATTCAGAATGCCAATGACCAGAAACGGTTTGTGCTCAGCTCCAACCGTCAGGCTTTGGCGAACTGGTTGACCGACGGTTTTGCCGACGATTATCGGGCTAAGAAACACGATTAATGTCTCGGGACAACACGATTAATGTCTCGGGACAACACGATTAA
>CAVDAU010000064.1:0-11463 GCA_963607015.1 Streptococcaceae bacterium | reverse complement strand
GTCCATAAGGCTGTTCTGCGAGACGCGCAACGCGCAGAGCCAAAAGCCGGCATACATGTATCTGTTCGCACGCGCCCTGCCCGGCGATGACGCAGGGGCATTCCACTCCTCGGAGCTGTGGTACACGTTCCACACGCTGAACCGCAGCTGGCGGCCGTTCACCGCCGGCGACTACAAGCTGGCCGACGAGATGACCGACAGCTGGACGAACTTCGCCAAGTATGGCAACCCCGACGGACAGGACGGCGGCGCATGGACGCCATGCACCAAGGACAGCCCCTACGTCAAGGAGTTTCAGGTCGCGGAGCCCGAATAAGGACACACTGATGCAGAGGTTTACGCCGAAATAGAGTAACTTTGCGGCAAAACACTATAAAAGTATATATGGAAAAGAATTTCAAACGCACCACGATAACGGCCGCGCTGCCCTATGCCAACGGCCCCGTACACATAGGACACATGGCGGGAGTGTATATCCCTGCCGACACCTACGCACGCTACCTGCGCCTCAAGCATGAGGAGGTGGTCTTCATCGGTGGCTCCGACGAGCACGGAGTGCCTGTCACCATCCGTGCACACAAGGAGGGCATCTCGGTGCAGGAGGTCGTGGACCGCTATCACAGTCTGATAAAGAAGTCGTTTGAGGACTTCGGCATCTCGTTCGACATCTACAGCCGCACCACGAGCAGCATCCACCACAAGTTTGCCGGCGATTTCTTCCGCAAGCTCTATGACGACGGCCAGCTGGAGGAGAAGGTGACCGAACAGTATTGTGACGAGGTCACGGGCGAGTTCCTGACCGACCGCAACATCGTGGGCGAATGTCCCCACTGCCACAACAAGGCTGCCTATGGCGACCAGTGCGAGGCATGCGGCTCCACGCTGTCGCCTGACGAGCTGATAAACCCCACGAACAAGAACAATCCCGGTCACGGACTGGTGAAACGTCCCACGAAGAACTGGTATCTGCCGCTTAACCGGCATCAGGAGTGGCTCCGCAAGTGGATTCTTGAGGGACACAAGGAGTGGCGCAGCAACGTGTACGGGCAGTGCAAGAGCTGGCTCGACATGGACCTGGAGCCACGCGCCATGACGCGCGACCTCGACTGGGGCATACCTGTCCCCATAGAAGGTGCCGACGGCAAGGTGCTCTACGTGTGGTTTGATGCCCCGATAGGCTATATCTCGAACACCAAGGAGCTGTGTGACGCACAGCCCGAGAAGTGGGGAACATGGCAGAAGTGGTGGCAGGACGAGGACACACGCCTTGTCCACTTCATCGGCAAGGACAACATCGTGTTCCACTGCCTGATATTCCCCGTCATGCTGAAGGCGCACGGCGGCTATATCCTGCCTGACAACGTGCCGGCAAATGAGTTCCTGAACCTCGAGGGAGACAAGATCTCGACATCGCGCAACTGGGCCGTATGGCTCAACGAATACCTCGTCGACTTCCCCGGCAAGCAGGACGTGCTGCGCTATGTGCTTACCGCCAATGCGCCCGAGACAAAGGACAACGACTTCACATGGAAAGACTTCCAGGCACGCAACAACAACGAGCTTGTGGCTGTCTACGGCAACTTCGTGAACAGGGCGTTGCAGCTCACGAGCAAGTACTGGGGCGGCATCACGCCACAGTGCGGCGAACTGACCGACGACGACAAGGCGACACTGGCAGAGCTGGCAGGAGTGAGAGGGAAGATAGAGAGCCTGCTCGACAACTTCAAGTTCCGCGATGCGCAGAAAGAGGCGATGAACATAGCCCGTCTTGGCAACAAGTACATCACCGACTGCGAGCCGTGGAAGGTCTGGAAGACAGACCCCAAGCGCGTGGAGACGATACTGTATGTATGCCTGCAGGTCGTGGCAAATCTGGCGATAGCGTTCGAGCCGTTCCTGCCGATGAGCAGCAAACGGCTGCGCGACATGATTGGCATGGACGGATGCGAGTGGGACAACCTTGGACGCACAGACCTGATAGAGGCAGGGCGCAAGCTCGGCACGCCGTCGCTGCTCTTCGAGAAGATAGAAGACGATGCCGTTGAGGCACAGGTGCAGAAACTGCTGAAGACGAAGGAGGCAAACGAGGCTGCGGCATACAGGGCAAATCCCGTGCGCGATGCCGTCAGCTACGACGACTTCGGCAAGCTGGACATACGCGTGGGCACGGTATTAGAGTGCAGCAAGGTGCCAAAGACAGACAAGCTGCTACAGTTCCTCATAGACGACGGACTGGACAAGCGCACCATCCTGAGCGGCATAGCAAAACACTACAAGCCGGAGGAGCTGGTGGGCAAGCAGGTCTGCTTCATCGCCAACCTGGAGCCCCGCAAGATACGCGGCATAGAGAGCCGGGGCATGATTCTGTCGGCAGAGAACAACGACGGCAACCTGTCTGTCGTGACCGTGATGAGGGAGGTCAAGCCGGGCAGTGAGGTAAAGTAGTAAAGAAAGCACCGTACACAGATGGGGAACGATGATCTGAAGGCGAAAGCCGCCCGAGGATTGTTCTGGGGAGGCTTGAGCAACGGCATTCAGCAGTTGCTGAGTCTCGTCATCGGCATCTTCCTCGCACGTCTGCTGACGCAGGCAGACTATGGCATGGTCGGCGTGCTTGTGGTCTTCTCGAGCATAGCCTCGGCACTTCAGGAGGGCGGCTTCATCTCCGCCATAAACAAGAAGAAGGAGGTTTGCCACAAGGACTACAATGCCGTGTTCTGGTTCAGCACGCTGTGTTCCGTCTGCATTTACACCATATTATATATGCTGGCTCCGCTCATCGCCGACTTCTACGGCGAGCCGCAGCTGGTGCCGTTGTCGCGCTATCTGTTCTTGGGGTTCGTCATCTCGAGCCTGAGCGTCGCGCCGCGAGCCTGTCTGTTCCGCAACCTGAAGGTCAGGGAGACATCCGTCATAAGCATCTGCGCACTGGCGGTGTCCGGCATTGCGGGCGTGTCCATGGCTGCCACGGGCTTTGCCTACTGGGGCATAGCGACGCAGACCATCGTGTATGTGAGCGTCATCACGGTGCTCAACTTCCGCTTTGCACACTGGCATCCGACGCCGGACTTCGACTTCACGCCGATAAGGCAGATGTTCGGTTTCAGCAGCAAACTGATTGTCACGAACGTGTTCACCATACTGAACCAGAACCTGTTCTCGAACCTGCTCGGCAAGTTCTACACGGTCAGGGAGGTGGGCAACTTCACGCAAGCCAACAAGTGGAACGGCATGGGGCATACGCTCATCACCAATATGGTCAACGGCGTGGCGCAACCCCTGTTCACGAAAGTCGGGGAAGACCCCGCACGGCAGCTGGCGGTGCTCCGCAAGCTGCTGCGCTTCACCGCCTTCTTTTCCTTCCCTCTGCTCCTCGGACTGGGCTTTGTCTCCGAGGAACTAATCGTGATTGCGATAACGGACAAGTGGATTGAGAGTGCGCACATCCTCGGCATCCTGTGCCTGTGGGGCGCATTCATCCCGATATGTACGCTCTTCTCCAACCTGCTGATAAGCCGCGGACATTCCGACACATACATGTGGTGTACCATCGCACTGTGCGTGCTGCAGGTCGCAGCCCTCTGCCTGACGAACCCGCTCGGGCTGGACGCCATGCTGTGGACATTCACGGCGATAAACATCTCGTGGCTCTTCGTCTGGTTCCATTTCGTGAGGCGTGAGGTCGGGCTGACCCTCACGGATATGCTCAGGGACGTGTCTCCCTATCTGCTGCTCACGCTTGCGCTGATTGCCGCGTGCCATCTGTTGTTCGGCAGCGTCGGCAATGTCTATGCGGGCATAACACTGAAGATTGTCTTTGTCGGCACGCTGTATGTCGCCATACTGTGGCTTGCAGGCTCGGCGATACTGCGGGAGAGCATCGCTTTCCTGACGGGCAGAAAGGGGGCAGACAGGACATGAGGGTGCTCGCCATCATCGTTTCCTACAACTTCATGCGCTGGATAGACCGCTGTCTGCCGAGCCTGATGCAGCAGGAAGGCGTGCGTCCCGACATCATGGTGGTCGACAACGGCTCCTCCGACGGCACGTGCGACCACATAAGGAAGCACTATCCGCAGGTGCGGCTCGTGGAGAACGGCTGCAACCGGGGCTTCGGGCGAGCCAACAACACGGGCATGAAGATTGCCGCGGACGAGGGCTATGACGGTGTGCTGCTGCTCAACCAGGATGCGTGGATTGACCGTGACTGCCTCGGCCGGTTGGTGAGGGCGAGTGCCGGACATCCGCAGTACGGCATCCTCTCTCCGGTGCAGATGGCGGGAGACGGCAAAAGCCCTGAGCACGGGTTCAGCGTCTACACGGGCAAGGCTTCCCTTGAGGATATTCCCAAGGACAAAGAGGTTGTGGAGGTGCCGTTCGTCAATGCCGCCATCTGGTATCTGCCCGCATCGACGCTGAAGACCGTCGGGCTGTTCGCCCCGCTCTTCTACCATTACGGTGAGGACAGGGACTATGCCAACAGGGCACGCTATCATCATCTCGCGACCGCCTACGTGCCGTGCGCCTACGGCTGTCATGACCGTGACGGCAGGCCGGTGACGCGCTCCGGCTTCCGGCGGTCGGAGTATGTCTACCACCTGTCCGAATATGCCAACATCAACTACGGCTTCGCTCGCGCCTTTGCCTTCGGCGTGCTTGCCACCGTGAAGAAAGCACTGCGCTCTCTGCTTAGGGGGCGTTGGCGGGATCTGCTGATGTATGTAGGCATGGCCGCTGCGCTCGCCGGCAGGAGCAGGGCGGTGATACGCACAAGAAAAGAATCGAGGAGGACCGGAACATGACGCTTGCACCGATACTGCTGTTTGTCTACAACCGCCCGCAGCACACCGTGCGCGGCGTGGAGTCGCTGTTGCGCAATGCCCTTGCCGCCGACAGCCGTCTCATCATATATTCTGACGCACCGAAGACTGCCGCCGACGCGGACAGCGTCTGTCAGGTGCGCAAGTACATCCGCAGCATCACGGGCTTCAGGGAGATCGAGATTGTGGAGCGCGGGGAGAACCGGGGACTGGCACGCAGCATCATAGACGGCGTGACGGCAGCGGTCGACAAGTACGGCAGGGTGATTGTGCTCGAAGACGACCTCGTCGTCGCCCCGCACTTCCTGCAATTCATGAACGAGGCTCTCGAGGTCTATAAGGACGAGCCGCGCGTGGGACACATACAGGCGTGCGACTTCACCCGCGACGCTTCACTGCCCGACACGTTCCTGATCAAATGGACGGGCAGCTGGGGATGGGCCACGTGGGACAGGGCGTGGCATCTGTTCCGTCCCGACGGCAGTGAGCTGCTGGCGGAGATGGAGCGGCGCGGACTGACGCGCGAGTTCGACTTCAACGGCGCATACGGCTTCACCCGCATGCTGCGGCGGCAGATACAGGGCAGGAACAACTCGTGGGCCATACGCTGGAACGCATCGCTGTTCCTGCGCGGCGTGCTGTCGCTCAACGTCGGCAAGTCGCTGGTGCGCAACGAGGGCTTCGACGGCAGCGGCACCAACTGCGGCGGCGGCAATCTCTATGCCTCCGACCTGTGGATGCAGCCGCTGAAGGTCGTCAAACCGCAGGTGATAGAGGAGGACCTGAAAGCCCGCAAGGCCATCGAACGCTATTACCGCCGCACCAACTCATTCCTCGCCAAAGCCATCCGTCGCATCCGTCGCACCCTCCACGGCGACTTCGGTGCCTGACGCTGCCGCACTCCCGTTCTGCGTCGCTCTCGTCCCGATGCCCGAGTATCTTCACCGGTCTTCCGCAGTTCTCTCGGTACACTCGTGTACAGTCATTGCCGGACCCGAGTACACCGCGCTGTGTTAAAACGTCGCACCGCCTTCGCATAAAACGACAATCCTCATCGGTTTTCCGCAGTTTTCTCAGTCCATGTATGAGTACAGTCATTGCAGGACTCGAGTCCAACGCGCTGTGGACTCGAGTCCAACGCGCTGTGGACTCAAGTCCAACGCGCTGTGGACTCGTGTCCACCGTGCTATGGACTGATGTCCACCGTGCTATGGACCGGAGTACGCCGTGCTGTGTACCGTAGTACGCCGCGCACCGTACTGCTGTACGCCGCCGGTTGTACCGCAGCGTCTCTTGCGCAACGGCATTGTCCTTCCCTGCAAGAGGAATGTCTGAAAATGCGTAACTTTGTGCCGTGATCGTGAGCCTGAAGAATCAGGCTCATGCGAGAAGATGAGGGCACTTTTGATAAATACATCCGAACGTACCGGCGGAGCGGCGATAGCCTGCAAACGCCTGATGGAGTCGCTCAGGGGCTATGGCATCAAGGCCAAGATGCTGGTGCGCGACAAGCAGACCGCTGAGGTGTCGGTCGTGGCTCTGAGCGGCGGCTGGAAGCATCTGCGGCACTTCCTGTGGGAACGCTTCGTGATATGGACTGCCAACCGCCTGAGCCGCCGGAACCTCTTTGCCGTGGACATCGCCAACTCCGGCACCGACATCACCTCGCTGCCCGAGTTCACGCAGGCGGACGTGGTACACCTGCACTGGGTGAACCAGGGCATGCTGTCGCTGAAAGACATACGCAAGATACTCGACTCGGGGAAGCCCGTGGTGTGGACCATGCACGACATGTGGCCCTGTACGGGCATCTGCCACCATGCCCGCGACTGCCGCGGCTACACGGAGCGGTGCGGCAACTGCCCGTATCTCTCCGGCGGCGGACACGGGCACGACCTGTCGCGCAAGGTGTTCGACAGGAAGAGGCAGATACTTGCCGGTCACAAGATAACGTTCGTCACGCCGAGCCGGTGGCTGCAGGCACAGGCGCGGAAGAGTGCGTTGCTCGCCGGACAGGACATCCGCTGCATCCCCAACCCCATAGACACAAACGCGTTCAAGCCGCACGACAAGACGGCGGCACGCTCCGCCTGCGGACTGCCGCAGCACCTGCACCTGCTGCTGTTCGGCTCCGTGAAGATCACCGACAAGCGCAAGGGCATAGACTACATGGTCGAATCCTGCCGTCTGCTGGCAGAGAGACATCCGGAGCTGAAGGAGACACTCGGCGTGGTGGTGATAGGCAGCAACTCGAGACTGCTGGAAGGTCTGCTGCCGTTCAGGGTCTATGCGCAGGACTACGTGACCGACAGCCGCCGGCTGATCGACATCTACAACGCCGCCGACATCTACGCCACACCGTCGCTGGAAGAGAACCTGCCGAACACCATCATGGAGGCCATGGCGTGCGGAGTGCCCTGCGTGGGCTTCAACGTGGGCGGAATACCGGAGATGATAGACCATCTGCACAACGGATACGTGGCGCGGTACAGGTCGGCAGACGACTTCGCCAACGGCATCTACTGGCTGCTGACAGACCCCGGACGCGACACCATGGCCGCCGAAGCCGTGCGCAAGGTGCAGTCGCAGTATGCCGAGAGCGTGGTTGCACGCGAATACACGAACCTCTACAACAGCATCACCGACAGCAACAATGATTAGCCGCCCGACACCGACATTCAGCATCATAACCGTCTGCTACAATGCGGCGGCGACAATCGAGGACACCATACAGAGCGTCATATCCCAGACATATCACCACACGGAATACATCATCGTGGACGGCGGTTCGAAGGACGGAACCATGGACATCGTCCGACGCTATGCCGGACGCATAGCGCGCATCGTCAGCGAGCCGGACAACGGACTGTACGATGCCATGAACAAAGGCCTGCGCATGGCCGCAGGCGACTACGTGTGCTTCCTGAATGCCGGCGACGAGTTCCACGAGGACGACACGCTGCAGCTGATGGTCCATTCCATAAAGGGAGACGCACTGCCGGACATCATGTACGGAGAGACCGAAATCGTTGACCGCAACGGTCACTTCCTGCGCATGCGCCGCCACAAGGCTCCCGAACAGCTGAACTGGAAGAGCTTCCGTCAGGGGATGATGGTGTGCCATCAGGCATTCTTCTGCAAGCGGACGATTGCCGACGGGTTCGACCTGCGCTACCGCTACTCGTCAGACTTCGACTGGTGCATCCGTCAGCTCAAGAAAGCACGGACGGTGCACAACACACACCATATTATAATAGACTATCTCGACGAAGGTCTGACCACGCGCAACCGCCGCGCGTCGCTCGTCGAGCGGCTGCACATCATGGCTCGCCATTACGGATGGCCGGGCACCATCGCCCGTCACCTGTGGTTTGTCGTGCGCCTCATCGTGAAGCGGTGAGGATGTCCGTCAGGTCCCGCACGCCCTCTGTCGCTTTCTTCCGGATGATGTGTATGTCGCGTGCCGAATGTGCATCGACAGGCTTGGGGTCGATAAGGTAGACCTCGGCACCGCGCGGCACGTAGTTGAGCAGTCCGGCAGCAGGATACACGTTCAGGCTTGTGCCCACGATGACAAAGATGTCCGCAGTCTCCACAATCCCGATGGCAGTCTCAATCTCGGGCACTGCCTCGCCGAACCACACGATGAACGGACGCAACTGACTGCCGTCGGCAGCCTTGTCGCCAAGGTGTATGTCCTCGTCGGGTCTCAACTCACGCACGCATCCTTTGTCGTCAGGGCGACGGCTGGAGCACGCTTTTGTCAGTTCGCCATGCAGGTGCACCACCCCGGTGCTTCCGGCACGTTCGTGCAGGTTATCCACGTTCTGCGTGATGACGCTCACGTTGAAATACTTCTCAAGATCGGCTGCGCCATAGTGCGCAGCGTTGGGTTTCACACCGAGCAGCTCGCGCCGCCGCTTGTTGTAGAAGTCAAGCACAAGTCCGGGGTTGCGTTCAAACCCCTCCGGTGTGGCTACGTCTTCCACGGGATATTTATCCCACAGCCCGCCGGCATCGCGGAACGTGCTTATTCCGCTCTCCGCACTTATGCCTGCACCGGTCAAGAAAACAAGATTCTTCATAATAGTTCTTTCTGTCCTTTTGCTCTTTCGTTCCGAGCATCACAAATGTACTAAAGTGGCGGTTACAGGGCAAAGCATTAAACATTTTTATCTGTCAAGCGTCGGCGTTATTCGATATAAAGCTGTACTTTCGCATCCAAAATTGACATAAAGACACTAACGGACATTTGACATTATGGACAAGATAAGCTATTCATTGGGAATGGGCATAGGCCAAAATCTGCTTGGCATGGGTGCCACGGAAGTCAGCATTGAAGACTTTGCGAAAGGTGTGGAAGACATTCTGCGAGGCAAGACCCCTGTCATTGACCACAAGGAAGCGCAAATCATCGTCAGCCAATACATTGATGAGCTTGACAAGAAGATGACCGCAGCACGCAAGAAAGCCAACAAGGAGTTTCTTGATGCCAACAAGGAGCGCAAGGAGGTGGTGACGTTGCCAAGCGGACTGCAATATGAGGTGCTGAACGAAGGCAAGGCCGGCGGTGCGCATCCCAAGGCCGACAATAAGGTGGAGTGCCACTATGAGGGCCGTCTGCTCGACGGGACTGTATTCGACAGTTCCATACAGCGCGGACAGCCTGCGGTGTTTGGCGTGAACCAGGTCATACAGGGTTGGGTTGAGGCTCTACAGCTCATGACCGAAGGCGCAAAGTGGCGTCTGTTCGTACCGGACAATCTGGCATACGGCGAACACGGTGCAGGCAACTCGATACCGCCATACAGCGCACTGATATTCGATGTTGAACTATTGAAGATATTATAACAGCATAACTTTTTTTTGAAGCAAATAGAAATGAAGAAGATTACGTTAATCCTGTCGTTGGCGGTATGCGCACTGATATCGTCATGCACAGCACAGGGACAGAAGGCACAACTGAAATCAGAAATCGACTCATTGTCGTATGCCATCGGCATGGCGCGTGTGCAGGGTCTTGACGACTATCTCATGCAGCAGGGTCTCGACAGCACCGTGATGGTCGAGTTCCTGAAGGGATTCAAGGAAGGCTCTGACAACTTCGACCTCAAGAGCCGTGCCCATGCAATCGGCGTGCAGATCGGACAGATGGTCAGCAACAACTGGGTTGAGGGCATTAACAGCCAGCTGTTTGGCTCTGACTCCACACAGACCATCAACCGTGGGTACCTGATCAAGGGCTTCATGGACGGCGTGACACACGACCTGTCCGTTATGGACATGACAAACGCACAGTCCATCTCGGAGATGAAGATGCAGCAGTTGCAGCAGCGAGTGCTGGAAGAACGTTTTGGCGAGAACAAGGCGGCAGGTGAGAAGTTCCTTGCCGAGAACAAGACAAAGGAAGGCGTGCAGACCACAGCCAGCGGACTTCAGTATAAGGTCGTGACAATGGGTACAGGCGAGAAGCCCAATCTTGACAATCAGGTGAAGGTGAACTACAAAGGCACACTCATCGACGGCACCGAGTTCGACAGCTCATACTCACGCAACGAGCCGGCGACATTCCGCGTGGGACAGGTCATCACCGGCTGGTCAGAAGCTCTGCAGCTCATGCCCGTAGGCTCGAAGTTCATCCTCTATATACCGCAGGAACTGGGATATGGTTCGCGTGAGGTAAGCAACGAAATCAAGCCGTTCTCGGCACTGATTTTCGAGGTTGAATTGCTTGACATCGTTAAGTAAAAGAAGTTTTTCGTCTTTAATTTATCCCTTTTGCGTACATTAGTCGAGAAAAAGAGCTACATTTGCTTACTTTCTGACGGTACGGAAAACAAACAACTAAGATTATGGATAAAATAGACAACTTGGACAGGCAGATTCTTACCATCATATCTAAGAACGCCCGTATCCCCTTCAAGGACGTAGCAGCACAGTGCGGAGTGTCGCGTGCCGCCATACACCAGCGCGTTCAGCACATGATAGATTTGGGCATCATCACCGGCTCCGGCTATGAGGTCAATCCCAAGTCCTTGGGCTTCAATACTTGTACCTACATCGGTATCAGATTGGACAAGGGTTCCATGTATAAATCTGTGGTCAGCGAGTTGCAGAAGGTTCCTGAGATTGTGGAGTGCCACTTCACGACAGGCCCGTACACCATGCTGACAAAGGTCTATGCACGTGATAACGAACACCTGATGGATTTGCTGAACAACAAGATACAGCAGATTCCCGGTGTCACAGCCACGGAGACGCTGATCTCGCTCGACCAAAGCATAAAGAACGGCGTACCTATCGAGTACGACAAGAGTGGCAAGAGATAAGCACCTGTAAGCCTACGGGCGGGCAATGGATTTACCGACACACGGGTCATGGATTTTCTGACAGAACACAACCTGACGGGCATCACAATAGGCATCAGCACATTCCTGATAATAGGAATGTTCCACCCTGTGGTCATCAAGTCGGAATACTATTGGGGCGTCAGGTGTTGGTGGATCTATCTCGTGGCTGGAGTGGCAGGCATGGCTGCTACACTGTGCGTTGACAATGTCATCTTCTCATCGCTCTTGGGGGTTTTCAGCTTCTCCTGCTTCTGGAGCATACTCGAGATCTTCGAGCAGAGGGAGAGGGTCAG
>CAVDAU010000063.1:0-11490 GCA_963607015.1 Streptococcaceae bacterium | reverse complement strand
CCTCGAACGACTTCAAGCGGCTTCAAGAAGCATTGCAGCCGTTATGATGCACGTATCTGACTGTCGTCAGGCGGGCAGGGGCAGCGAATATATCCATGCGAGTGCAGGTATTTGGGACAAAAGGCGTACTTTTGTGCAGCAATAGCGAAACAACACTCAAAAAAATCATTAAGAAAGACTCATTCGATGACAAAGAACTTCGTAGAAGAAATCAAATGGCGCGGCATGCTGGCTCAGCTCATTCCGGGCACGGAGGAACTGCTGCAAAAGGAAATGGTGACGGCTTATCTTGGAACAGACCCGACAGCAGACTCGCTGCACATCGGCCATCTGTGCGGCATCATGATGCTTCGCCATCTGCAAAGATGCGGACACAGGCCGATTATCGTGATAGGTGGTGCCACGGGCATGATTGGCGACCCTTCGGGCAAGAGCCTGGAGCGCAACCTGCTCGACGATGCCACCCTCTACCACAATCAGGAGTGCATCAAGAAGCAAGTGTCCAAATTCCTCGACTTTGACGCAGAGACTCCGAACAAGGCATTGATGGTGAACAACTACGACTGGATGAAAGACTACAAGTTCCTTGACTTCGTGCGCGATGTGGGCAAGCACATCACCGTGAACTACATGATGGCCAAGGACAGCGTGCAGCAACGCCTCAACGGTACGGCACGTGACGGTCTCTCGTTCACGGAATTCACATACCAGCTGCTTCAGGGCTATGACTTCCTGTATCTGTACCAACACTACGGATGCAAGATGCAGCTCGGCGGCAGCGACCAGTGGGGAAACATCACCACAGGTGCAGAGCTGATACGCCGCACATTGGGCGGCGAGAACGAAGTCTTCGGTCTGACCTGTCCGCTGATAACGAAAGCCGACGGCAAGAAGTTCGGCAAGACAGAGAGCGGAAACGTCTGGCTCGACCCGAAGCGCACGTCGCCCTACAAGTTCTACCAGTTCTGGCTGAACGTCAGCGACGAGGAGGCAGCCAAGTATATCAAGATATTCACGTCGCTCGACGAAGAGACAATCAACAGTCTGATAGCCGAACACCAGCAAGACCCGGGACAACGCAAGCTGCAGAAGCGTCTGGCAGAGGAGGTGACGGTGATGGTTCACTCGGAAGCAGACTACAAAGCAGCCGTGGAGGCATCGGGCATTCTGTTCGGAAACGGCACACACGACGCACTGACAAGGCTTGACGAGGACACACTGCTGTCTGTCTTCGAGGGCGTGCCGCAGTTTGAGGTGTCGCGCGACGAGATTGCGGCAGGCATCAAGGCTGTGGATCTCTTTGCGGAGCGCAGCAAGTGCTTCGCCTCAAAGGGCGAGATGCGCAAGTTGGTACAAGGCGGCGGCGTGTCGCTGAACAAGGAGAAGTTGGAGGCTTTTGACCGCATGATTACGGCAGACGACCTGCTGAACGGCAAGTATCTGTTGGTGCAGCGCGGAAAGAAGAACTACTTCCTGCTGACAGCAAAATAAAGGAATTAAGAGAAACGCCGGATTGCGGACTTCTGTGTGTCAATGCTGTCCGGCAGATGCAATCTTGGCGGCAAACTCCATCGATATGGAGTTGCCGTAAGAGAGGCATACCTCCGATGCCAACGCAGTGCCGGACGCCACAATCTCATCCCATTGGCGTTCGCTGATGTTGCCAATGTCGTCAAATCCTATGCCCATACGGAGCAACCCGAACAGCAGTCCGGCATTGAAGTTGTCGCCGGCACCGACGGTGCTGACAGTCGTTATGGGCTTGACGGGATAGTCCTTGTGCAGCTTGTCCGTGCGCACAGAGACGCTGCCACCACCACGCGTATAGACGAAGTTGCGGCAGTAGAAACGGATCTTGTCATTGTATATGCGGTCGGCATCATTCATGTCGTAGAGGCACATGAAGTCGTCGGCGGAACCACGCACGATGTCGGCATATTCCATATTCTCCAACATATATGAAGCCAACTTCAGTGCCTCACTCTTGTGGGGATAGCGGAAGTTGAAGTCGTAGAAGACGATTGCCCCCTTGTCTCTCGCTGCATTCAGTAGCTCTATGTGCTTGCTCCGCAAGGCAGGGGTCACCGAATAGTATGAGCCAAGAATCACAATGTCGTCTTTCTCCACCTCCGGCAATTCCACGTTGAGTCTCTTCTCGGGATAGTCCTTATAGAAGCTGTAGGCTGCATCGTTGTTGTCATTGAGGAACGCCAGCGAGACGGGAGACTTATGCTCGGCGTATGTGTCTATGTAGTCGGTAGTGATGCCGTTGTCCTGCATGTATGCCTTTATGAACCTGCCTACATGGTCGTCGCCGACCTCGCTGATGAAGCACGTCTTGACACCAAGCCGTGCCAACGACACAATGGCATTGAGCACCGAGCCGCCCGGCACAGCTGCCGTGGGACGGTCGTTGCGGAACAGGATGTCCAGTATCGTTTCTCCTATGCCTATTACTTTCCGCATGACGACGATGATGACATTGACCTTGACTTCTCACCAAGATACCCGCCATGATGACGCTTGGAGTAGTCCTCTATCGTGAACCCTGTGCGCTTCATCACCTCCACGACAAGGATGTCGCCAATAACGGTCATCACGGTGGTCGACGTGGTTGGTGTCATTCCCAGCGGACACACCTCCTTGGGGTTGCCCGTGCTTATGCAGATGTCCGCTTCCTTTGCCAACGGACTGTCGGGATTGCCCGTTATGGCGATGAACTTGAGGTCGGGAGTGAGAATCTTGACCAAACGTGTCAGCTCGACTATCTCGCGTGTCTTTCCGGAGTTGGATATGAACAGTATGATGTCATTGCCCTGCAAGATGCCGAGGTCGCCGTGCTGGGCTTCGCTCGGATGCAGGAACACGGCAGGAATGCCTGTGGAACAGAATGTGGTGGCAATATTCTCTGCAATCTGTCCTGCCTTGCCCATTCCGCTGGTCACCAACTTGCCTCCCTTGGCATGCACCTGCTCCACGATAGCATCCACAGCCTGCTCGAAAGCATCGGTGACAGGGATATTGAGCACTGCCGCAGCCTCACGGTGCAGTATATCTTGTATAGACTTCAACGTTTCGTCTTTCATGTTCGGTATCGGTTTGTAATGTCATGCAAATATCTGAAAATCCACACTAACCGCCATAAGTTTTCCGTACTTTTGCAGCCCACATACGCTTGAAGCCGCACAATGGAACAAGAACGCTATCACACCGCCACGCTGTCCAACGGACTTAGAATCATCCACATGGAAAGTCCGTCAATGGTGACATACTGCGGCTTTGCCGTCAATGCAGGCACGCGTGACGAAGATGCCGCCACGCCGGGCATGGCACATTTCATCGAGCACATGCTGTTCAAGGGCACGGCGAAACGCAAGTCATGGCACATACTGAACCGCATGGAGAACGTGGGAGGCAACATCAATGCCTATACGAACAAGGAAGAGACTGTGATCCACTGCTCGTTCATGCGCGAGCATCTGCCGCGTGCCGTGGAGTTGCTGTGCGACATTGCCTTCCGTTCCACCTTTCCCGCCCATGAAATATCCAAGGAGGTGGAGGTCATAATGGACGAAATCGACTCATACGAAGACTCTCCCGCCGACCTTATATTCGATGACTTCGAGAGCCTCATCTTCAGCCGCCATCCGTTGGGCCGCAACATCCTTGGCGACAAGGAGCATCTACAGCAATACACCACGGCAGATGCACTGACGTTCCACGGCCGCACCTACTGTCCGGACAACATGGTGTTCTTCATCATAGGCAACCACAGCTTCAGCCACATCGTCAGGCTGGTGGAGAAGCACTGCTCCGACGTGGAACGCAGAGCCTGCATGCCGCAACGCAACAAGCCTGACGACATGCACGGATGCACACAGACGCTGGCAAAAGACACAAGGCAGACGCACGTGGTGATAGGTGCACCGTCATTCAGCGGCAATGACCGGTTGCTCGTGGCCGCCAATCTGCTGACAAACATACTTGGAGGTCCGGGCATGAACAGCCGTCTAAACGTGGCACTGCGCGAACACAGCGGACTGGTCTATGACGTTGAGGCCTGCAACACGGCATATACCGACACCGGCATCTTCTGTGTCTACTTCGGATGCAACAAGGAAGACACCGACAGGTGTCTTGACATCGTGGACAAGGAATTCGGAAAGATGCGCCACGGCATCACGCCGTCACAGCTGCACATGGCAAAGAAGCAGTTCATCGGACAGGCAGGAGTGTCCTCGGACAACAACGAGAGCAACGCCCTCGGCATGGCACGCACGTTCCTGCACTACGACCGCTTCGTGACCTTCGGCGAGTTCTGCTCGAAGGTGGAGAGCCTGACACCCGAGCAGTTTAACGATGCGGCCAACAGCATCCTTGCGCCCGAAATGCTGTCAACCCTTATGTATCTCCCGTAGGCGTTCCATGTACCGGAGGCTGAACTCACAGCCGCAGTACTGCTGGTTGTAGAACCCATGCTCGCGCAGCAGCGTGTTGCGCCGTTCCTGCAAGCCGCCCTTGCGCCAGTTCTGCTCCCAGAACGTCACACCGGAGAACATCGACGCTGCCTGCCGTCCGGCTTCGTTTATCTGGTCGAGACTCTTCCAGCGTGACGAGGCAAGCGTGGTGGTGAACACCGTGAACCCATGTTCGGCGGCATAGCGTGCCGTCTCCGTCAGCCGCAACAGGAAGCAGCGGAAGCAGCGTCGGCCGCGTTCCGGCTCATCCTCCAATCCACTGATGTCGTGCCGCCATGCGTCGTAGTCGTAGTCGGCATCGATGAAGTCCAGCCCCTGAGAAGAGACAAAACGCTTGGCCTCGGCCTTGCGCGTCTCGTACTCGGCTTGCGGATAGATGTTGGGGTTATAATATAATATGGTGGGACGGATGCCGTTTGCCAACAGACATTCTATGATTGCCGACGAGCACGGAGCACAGCAGCAGTGCAGGAGCACGCGGTCTTCACCGCCAGGGGTTTTTACTTCAAGCATGGGGAACAATACTTTCTTTCAGAATGATGACACTCTCCGGACCCATGTTGAACAGCAGATCCACGATGCTCAAGTTCGGTATGAAGCCGTGCTGCCTGCCGAACACCTGATAGTATTCTGCCGGACGGAACGCCGCATCCGCTTCCCTGTAGTCCTTCTTGGGATGGATGGTCTCACGGAAGTCGTGCTCACCGTCACCAAAAGCAGTCTTGTAGTCGTCCGTAAGCCTCATGTCCGGCTCGATGTCGAGCAGGCGGCACACCATGCGGCATAAATCCATGTCGAAGTCTGCAAGAAATTCATACTTCTTCTCATAGAACGGGACGAAGTCATCACGATAGAACTCAAAGTAGGGTGTGTTTCCGTATGCCGACTCCAATGCCGTGAGATGCAGATGCCTCCAGTTGCCATGGTCGGATATGCGCACATCCTTCATCAGGCACTTGGGGCTGTCACTCTTCTCGACAGGCACCGTCAGTATCTGCCGTCCTTCAGGTCCGGCGATGAAGCAACGGTTGCGGTATGTCTGCTTCATATAGCTGTCATACCGCTCGATGAAGCACCTGCCGCTGCGCATCAGCTGCGCATAATACTCCACCGGAGCCAAATAAGCCATACTGAAATATGCGTCCATCCCGTTCTATGCCTCTTTCCGTTCCTCCGGTGTCACTCTACTTTCTTGAGAAACCTGCCAATGTCCTTGGTCAGCCACACGCGGCAGGCTTTTCCGATGAGCAGATGCTTCGGCACCAGTCCGAATATCTTTGAGCCGGACAAATCCGCAGGATTGTCGCTCGCAATCCAGTGGTACTCACGGTTTAGCTTGGCAAACCTCACCGGCTTATCGTCTATCAGCAAGGTGTCACCGCGCACATCGGCACGCTTTCCTTCATGTAGAGCCAGAGTGTTGCGCAACAACATCACGTTCCAAGGCTGCACCTCCACATACCCACCCACCTGTGGCAGGTACAACGGCATGGCATCGGAAGAGACTTGCTGCTCCGCACCGGTGTTCACAAATAAGGAATCAAGGTAGACCACATCGCCCGGAACGGCGACACACCGTCCGATGAGCACGTCGCCAGCGGCTGTCCCGACCGCAGGAGCATCGAACACCAGCACGTCACCACGCTCCACGTCCCTCTCCCTCAAGCGATGATAGCCGAACAAGGTCTCCAACGGCGTGCGCAAGCCATAGCTCCATCTGTCGACGAGGACACTCTCGCCACGATGCAGACCGGTCTCCATGCCGGCAGACGTGACCCTGTATGTGGTCACGGCGAACGTGCGCAGCACCACAATGACAGCCACGAGCAGCAACACGGCAAATATCAATCGGAAGACTGTTCTCATTGCAGGATGTGGGTGTTACTCAACTTATGCCGGCCTTGAGGGTTACTTGATGTTGTCGACCCAATTGAACAGACGGTTCCAGCGGATGCTGCTGCCCGACAGCCGGTCCTTATCCATCGACAGCCAGATGAAGATTGGCTTGCCCACAATGTGGTCTTCCGGAACGAAGCCCCAATAGCGCGAGTCCGCACTCTTGTGGCGGTTGTCGCCCATCATCCAGTAGTAGTCCATTCGGAACGTGTACTCATCGGTCTTCTGTCCGTTGATGTAGTAGCCGTCGTCCTTGACTTCCAGTCTGTTGCCCTCATAGGCCGTTATGCACCGCTCATAGATGGGCAGGTTGTCGTCGGTCAGGCGTATCGTCGCACCCTTCTTGGGAATCCATATCGGGCCGTAGTTGTTGCGATCCCAGTCAGTGTACAGGTTCAGCGGATAGAAATCGCTCATGCCGGTGGTCTGCTCAGGCTCCATGACGATGTGGCTCACCAACTTCGTGTTGCCCTGCAGGGCGGCAAGCATCGCCTTTGTCAACGGGAGGTCATACACCGGTGCCAAGGCTCCGTTGGCAGCCCGTTGTGTCAGCCCCATGCCGATGAGTTCTTCCTCCCAGCTGACCGTGTTCAGCTGCATGCGGTCTTCGGTGCTGATGCCCAACTCGTTGAATATGGTTTCAGGGATGGGCATGCCGGTGGTCTGCACGAAGTAGTCGAGCTGCATGTTCTCAGGGTCGGCAATCTGCTGTCCGTTCAGCCAAACGTGTGTGTCGATGATCTGCAATGTGTCGCCCGGAAGTCCTACGCACCGCTTCACATAGTTGTCGCGACGATCCACAGGACGGGTTATCACCTTGCCATAGACAGCCTCATTGTTCAGGATGGCTTCGCGTCCTGCGCTGTAGTAGACATCGAACACGGTGCGCTGCTGCCGTCGTGTCAGGCTGTCCATATTCACAGTGCTGTTGCGGTAGACACGCTTGCCCTCGGCGTATGCCATGCTGTAGAAGTCACTCTGTTGCTGGTTCAGTGCCACCGTGTCACCGGCTGGGAAGTTGAAGACCACAATGTCGTTCAGCTCGACCTTGCCCAATCCCGCCACACGCTTATACTCCCACTGCGGCCATTCGGCGTAGGACTTGCCTCCCGTAGGCAGCGTGTTCTGCACGAAAGGCAATGACAACGGAGTGTTGGGGACACGCGGTCCGTAGCTCAGCTTGCTGACATAAAGATAGTCGCCGACAAGCAGGGATTTCTCCAACGATGACGTGGGAATCTGATAGTTTTGGAACACAAACAGATTGACAAAATAGACAGCGACCACGGCAAACACAATGGCATCTATCCAGCTCATCACGGAGCGGCCCAACCCGCTCTTCCACATGCGCCAAAAGCCCCACGGTATTATGTGCGTGATGTATGAGTCAAAGATGAACGGTATCACCACCAATCCAAGCCAACTCTTGACCCACAGCAGGAACAACACATACAGAGCCAACACAACGGACAGCTTTATCCATTGTCTGCGTGGCACATTCTTGAAATCTATATTCATAAAAGCAATTACGGTTTCGTCCTTTTTATATATAGTGACCGGTTCTTTCCCCTATTGTTTCAGGAAGGGAAACAGATCGTTCATCGTCAGCCATCCGCTGTGTCTCGCCGTGTACTCTGCCGCCAGCACTGCCCCCAACGCAAAGCCGGAGCGGTTCTTGGCATCGTGCGTGATGGTTATGCTGTCGGCCTCGCTCTCATATCTGATGCTATGTATCCCTGGCACCTCACCGCTGCGCACCGAGCTTACCGGCAGTTCGTCGGCAGCACATTCTGCCGTGCCGCTCACCGTGCCGTCGGCAGCTGTCAACGATCCTTTCACCCACCCTTTCTTGCGATCCAGTGCAGCCACGATGTCTTCTGCCAGCGTGATGGCAGTGCCGCTCGGGGCATCCAACTTGTGGATGTGATGGGTCTCGCTCATCGTCACCCCGTAAGCGTCAAATCCGTTCATTATGCGTGCCAAGTACTTGTTCACCGCACGGAATATGGCTACTCCGAGGCTGAAGTTGGAACTCCAGAACAGTGTCTTGCCCTGTTCCTCACAGAGCCTGTGCATCTCGCCCTCGTGCTCGGCAATCCATCCGGTACTGCCGCACACCACCTTCACGCCACGCTCCATGGCCTTCAGCACATTGCCGTAGGCTGTCTTGGGACTTGTGAACTCTATTGCCACATCTGCCGATGCGAATGCAGCACCGTCCATGTCTCCCTGATTGTCAATATCTATGCGAGCCACAATGTCGTGGCCTCTCGACAGGGCAATGCGTTCTATCTCCTTGCCCATTTTCCCGTATCCTATCAGTGCAATCTTCATATTCCTCGGATTCTTCGTTGTTGTCAAATTGAGCTACAAAGCTAATATTTTCCTTACATTTGTGCGTTGCATTAAAGCCTTGTTAACATGGAACAGCTGCTTCACTACGTCTGGAAACACCGCCTATATCCACCCACTCCCCTGACGACCACCGACGGCCAAAGCGTCGAGGTGATTGATGCGGGACAGCACAACCACGATGCAGGACCGGATTTCTTCAATGCCAAGCTGCGCATCGGAGGCATCATGTGGAGCGGCAATGTGGAGATACACCAACGTGCCTCACAGTGGTTTGCCCACGGACACCAGTTGGACGATGCCTACAACAACGTCATCCTGCACGTCGTCGAGACTGCCGATGCACAGGCCGTGTGCCATAACGGCAATGCCGTGCCGCAACTCGTCATGCACTGTCCCGACGACATCATCAGTCGCTACGATGCACTGCGGCAGAGAGACCTCTATCCTGCATGCTTCTCCGTCAACAACAATCTGCCACGTCTGAAGATCCACTCCTGGCTGTCTGCCTTGCAGGTGGAACGGTTGGAGCAGAAGTCAGGACTGCTGAACGCCAGGCTCACACGTTTCGGCGGCGATTGGGAGCGTGTGCTCTTCGTCACCATTGCCCGCAACATGGGCTTCGGCCTCAACGGAGATGTGTTTGAAGACTGGGCATCACGGTTGGACTATGGTGCACTGCGCCATCACCGCGACAACCCCTTGCAGATTGAAGCTGCCTTCATGGGGATGGCAGGACTTCTCCCTGCCGACGACAGTCCGTCGGCATCCGACAGCTATTGCCGGCAACTGAAGAATGAATTTCGCTTCCTCAGCCATAAGTTTGGCTTTGCCGCACCGCTACAGCCAAGCCGGTGGAAGTTGTTGCGCCTGCATCCGCGCAACTTCCCATGCCTGCGCATCTCGCAGTTGGCGTGCCTGTTTTGCAAGGAAGAATCGCTCCTCTCACGGGTGCTTGAGACCGAGAGCCTCGACGGCATCCGTAGTCTCCTCGACCTAAGATCATCGACATATTGGGACACGCACTATGGCTTTGGCGATGGCGGCAACAGCAGTGCCAAGACCTTGGGACAACGCAGCCGCGACCTGATTGTCATCAACAGTATCGTGCCCGTCCTCTTCGCCTATGGCAGGCACAAGAGCAGGGAAGAGCTGTGTCTGCGTTCTCTCGGCTTCCTCACACAGCTAAAGCCCGAGGACAACCGCGTCACACGTCTGTGGGCGCGTTCCGGAATAGAAGCAGAGAATGCGGCAGATTCTCAGGCACTGGTGCAGCTGCAACAGCAGTACTGCGACCGCCGCGACTGCCTTCGCTGCCGCTTCGGCTACGAATACCTGAAGAAATAGAAGGCAAACCTTACATCTACGGGAGAACATCTGCTTTCAGATGTGCGTCTCAAGGAACTTCAGGCTCCCGCTTACCGACACACTGCCGGCAACAGCGGGAAGCAGCAGTGTGTCGCCTGCATGGAACGTCTCAGGTGCCGATCCGTCGACACTGATTGTGCCGCTTCCGGCAATGCCGATGAGGACGACAAAGCTGTCGAGTGATCTGTAGTCGATGGTCAGCGTTTCGTTGATGTCATAGAGTGACGTGGTGAAGCAGCGGCAGGAGACAAGCTCCACCCTCTCGTTCATGCGCGGTGTGTAGTGCGTCCGGTAGTCGGGCTCCACGTTGTAGTCTATGCAGTCACGGGCCTCGGCCGTGTGCAGCCGGCGATAGTGCCCGTCCTTGTCCTTGCGCTTGAAGTCGTAGATGCGGTAGGTGACATCGCTCGTCTCCTGAATCTCCGTCAGAAAGACACCGGCTCCGATGCTGTGTATCCTGCCGGCAGGCAGATAGAAGACATCGCCCTGACGGACATCATAGCGGGCAAGCACATCCGTAATGGTGTCGTCACTCACCATGCGTTCATAGTCCTCCGGCGTTATCGACCGCTTGAGACCACTGTAGAGCGTGGCTCCCGGTTCACTGTGCATCACATACCACATCTCGGTCTTGCCACGGCTGAAGCCACGACGGCGTGCCGTGTCATCATCGGGATGCACCTGCACAGAGAGCCGGCTGCGTGCATCGATGAACTTGATGAGCAGTGGGAACTCATTGCCGAACGCTTCATAGCAGACCTTGCCCACGAGCTTGTCCTTCAGACGGGCAACCAGGTCGCCAAGGCTCATGCCGGCATACTCTCCGGCACTGACAACCGTCTCGTGACCTGCCACGCAGGACACCTCCCAGCTCTCGCCGACAGAGTCAAGCGAAGAACTCAGCTTCTTGAACGGGATGATTCTGTTGCCACCCCAAAGTGTCTGCTTCAGCAGCGGTACAAACCTGAATATCTTTGTTTCTGCCATATTTCCCTACTATCTCTGTTTGTGTCCGTATGACCGACCGGCTAAAGACAACGCAAGCCGAACACGACCTGAGTGTCATCAAATCCGTTGATACCCTGCACGTCTTTGACAAAGGTACATATAAATAAGGAATGTCGTGCGTGGATTGCCCCCTCTTTTTAGCATGTCCCCATTGTCGTACACAACCGGTTGAAGCACGGTTCATCCTACAAGCCGTGGTGCGCATTAGCATTTTCTTCGCAGATATGCAAGTCTGTTCACTTCCGTTTACTAACTGTTGACTAACCGTTGACTAAACCCGTGTTTTCGTTGACTAACCGTTGACTTTTCCATACTTCCGTTGACTAAATCCCCGTTTGCCCGAGTTTGCACCCTAACGATGCCCATTCTAAGGGTCTAACGATGGGCA
>CAVDAU010000062.1:0-11522 GCA_963607015.1 Streptococcaceae bacterium | reverse complement strand
AGGACCCTCTGATTAACAGTCAGATGCTCTAACCGACTGAGCTAAGGAAGAATTTGCGTTTAATTCTCTTAAATGCGGTGCAAAAGTAAGGGGTTGTTTTCAATTATGCAATATCTTTGTGACAAAAAAATTACGGCAACAGCAGGAGCAACACTTATGAGACGTTTGCGAAACAGATATACGGCAGTGGTTGTGGCGGTGTGCGCATTGACGGCAACTGCTTTCTACGGGTTCGACAAGGGCGAGAGCCATGACTTCCGGATTGCAAAGAACTTAGACATATTCAACTCGATAATAAAGGATCTCGACATGTTCTATGTCGATACGCTCGATGCGCAGAAAGTCATACAGACAGGCATCAACAGCATGCTCTACTCGTTGGATCCGTACACGGCATATTATCCCGAGGACGAGCAGTCGGAGTTGGAGCAGATGCTCCGCAATACCTATGGCGGCATAGGATCAGTGATTACATGGAACGACAAGCTGAAACGGTCGGTGATAAGTGAGCCTTATGAGGGTATGCCTGCTGCCGAGGCAGGACTGAAGGTGGGCGATGTGCTGATGGAGATTGACGGGCAGGATCTTGAAGGCAAGGACAATCAGGCCGTGAGTGATTTACTGCGCGGACAGGCGGGCACCAAGCTGACCGTCAAGGTGCAACGCCCAGGCACTGACGACCCGCTTACAATAGGGCTGACACGCCGTTCGATTGAGTTGCCGCTGATAACATACTACGACAAGATGGACGACAACGTGGGCTACATCTGTCTGAGCACGTTCTCGGGCAATCCGTCCAAGGATTTCAAGCGGGCGTTTGAAGATTTGAGACGGAGGGGCATCACCTCGCTCGTGATAGACCTGCGCAACAACGGCGGCGGATTGCTGGATGAGGCGGTGGAGATAGTGAACTTCTTCGTACCCAAGGGCAAGGTGATAGTGACCACGAAGGGCAAGAGCCGACAGTCGGATGCCTCGTACAAGACCCTGCGCGAGCCTATAGATACGGACATACCCGTGGTTGTGCTCGTGAACAGCGGCACGGCGTCGTCGTCGGAGATCATGGCAGGTTCATTGCAGGATATGGATCGTGCGGTGATAATAGGCACACGCACCTTCGGCAAAGGATTGGTGCAGACCACACGTCCGTTGCCTTATGGCGGCACGATGAAGGTCACGACATCGAAATACTACATACCAAGCGGCCGCTGCGTGCAGGCCATCGACTACTCGCACCGCAATGCCGACGGCAGCGTGGGACGTATAGCCGACAGTCTGACGACGGTGTTCCACACGGCAGCAGGACGCATCGTGCGCGATGGCGGTGGCATAATGCCCGACATCGAGGTGGAGCAGGACACGATGCCCAACATCGTCTACTACCTGACGCGCGACAACCTGATATTCGACTATGCAACGCAATACTGCCTGAAGCACTCGTCCATCGCTCCCGCCAAGGAGTTCCTGCTGACGGATGCGGACTATGACGACTTCAAGGACATGGTGGTGAAGGCTGACTTCAAGTATGACCAGCAAAGCGAACGCCTGCTGAAGAGCCTGAAGGAGATGGCGGAGTTTGAGGGCTACATGGCCGATGCCAAGGACGAGTTTGCCGCATTGGAGAAGAAGCTGCAGCACAACACCGAGCGCGACCTCGACCACTTTGCCAAGGACATACGCAAGGTGGTGGCACAGGAGATTGTGCGCCGCTACTACTACCAAAAGGGTGGAGTGATTGAGCAGCTGAAGACAGACCGTGATCTGAAAGAGGCATGCGCCATACTGAAGGACACGGCAAGATACAGGAAGCTGCTGAGTGCTCCGGCGGAGTAACCACGACGGCAGTGCCTACTTGTTGTCGCTCTCGATGAGACGGAGCAGATGCTCCACAGCCTCGGCTTCGGGGATATTGCGCTCGACACACTCCTTCTTGCGGTAGAGGCTGACGTGTCCGCGTCCGGCACCGACATATCCGTAGTCGGCATCAGCCATCTCGCCGGGGCCATTGACAATGCACCCCATGATGCCAATCTTCAATCCCTTGTATTGTGATGTCGCCGCCTTGATGCGTGCAATGGTGTCTTGCAGGTTATAGAGCGTGCGTCCGCAGCCGGGGCATGAGATGTATTCCGTCTTGCTCATGCGCAGCCTCCCCGCCTGAAGAATACTGAAAGCAATGCTGTCGACACGTGTGTCGGCAACAGTGCCGTTGTTGAACAGCATCAGACCGTCGCAGAAGCCGTCGAACACCAACGGTCCCATGTCGATGGCGGCATGTATCTCAAGGTCTTCCTCTGTCGAGTCGGCATAGGTCTGGATGATGACCATAGGGTTGTCAAGACCTTCAATCATGAGCTTATGGGCAATGGCACGCAGCTCTCCCGCACGGTTAAGGTGCTTGCTTGAGCACAGCAACACCACCTCCGGATGGCGGTGGAGGCAGGAGAGAATCTCTTCGTCAAGGTCGGACCAGGTGACGAACAGGAACTTCATGGGTGCCGGACACATGCCGATGAACGGCAGGTGTTCGCGGCTATAGGCAGGCCATGTGCCTGTCTGTCCTGTCCACACGTCGGCATCGACGATATACTGCACGTCAGGGTGCTTGCCGTCGGGTGTGCCCTTGCCGATATATGCGTAGTCGGGAGTGGACGAAAGGCTGAACTGCTGCTGTCCCCTGAGCCTTGCGGCAATGACCACAGGCACGTGGTCGCCACCGATGTTGCGCACGGGCGATGTCTTGCGGCGTGACGGGTGCAGATAGTCGTAGGCCGGCGATGTCTCGGCATAGATATGCGGCTGTAGCTGGCGCAGACCGACATAGTCGCGTATCTTCGCTGCCACGGGTATCTCTGCTTCGGGAGCTTCACTAAGAGAGACACGTATGGTGTCGCCAAGTCCGTCGGACAACAATGCGCCTATGCCGAGGGCAGACTTGATGCGTCCATCTTCGCCCTCACCTGCCTCGGTGACACCGAGGTGCAGGGGGAAGTGCATGTCTTCCTTGTCCATCACACTTGCCAGCAGACGCACAGTGCGCACCATGACCGATGCGTTTGAAGCCTTGATGGAGATGACGACATCGGTGAAGTGCTCGCTGACGCAGATGCGCAGATATTCCATGCACGACTCGACCATGCCCTCGGGTGTGTCTCCATAGCGGGACATGATGCGGTCGCTAAGTGAGCCGTGGTTGACACCAAGGCGTATGGCTGTGTGGTGTTCCTTGCAGATGTTGAGGAAAGGTACGAAGCGGTCGCGGATCTTCTGCAGCTCCTGCGCATACTCCTCGTCGGTGTAGTCGAGGTGCTTGAACGTGCGTGCCGCGTCGACATAGTTGCCGGGGTTGATGCGCACCTTCTCGGCATAGAGAGCTGCCACATCTGCTACATTGGCATTGAAATGCACATCGGCAACGAGCGGCACCTGACAGCCACGCCGGCGCAGTGCGGCATTGATGTTCTTCAGGTTCTCCGCTTCGGCACGTCCCTGCGTGGTGAGACGCACATATTCTCCTCCTGCCGCAACAATGCGCAGTGTCTGCTCGACACAGGCATCGGTGTCGCGCGTAGAGGTGTTGGTCATGCTCTGCAGGCGTATAGGACAAGAGCCGCCCAGTGGGGTGGCTCCTATGTTCACTATGTTGGTCCGGCGGCGTCGGTAATTGAAGTAATCCACTCTTTCCGTTCCTTTCCTTGATGTCAGGTCTTCCTTTCTCAGTTGACCTTATATTCGTATTTCACCTCGCGGAGGCTCTCATTGGCCTTGTCTATCTTCTGCCGCAGGCTGTCCTTATAGTCTTTGAGCCGTGCGGCAATGGCTGCATCGGAGAGCGCGAGCATCTGCACAGCCAATATGGCGGCGTTGAGTGCTCCGTTTATTGCCACCGTAGCAACAGGTATGCCCGGGGGCATCTGCAAGATGGAGTAGAGTGCATCGACACCGTCAAGCACCGAACCCTTGATGGGGACTCCAATGACGGGCAGTGTGGTATTGGCTGCGATGACACCGGGGAGTGCCGCTGCCATGCCTGCACCCGCAATGATTACCTTCACTCCACGGGAAGCTGCGTTCTTGGAGAACTGCTCCACCGCGTCGGGAGTGCGGTGTGCCGAAAGGGCATTCACCTCAAACGGCACGTGCATGTCGTTGAGGAAAGCAGCCGCCTTCTCCATTACGGGAAGGTCGGACGTGCTGCCCATGATTATGCTTACTGATGGCGACGGCATAAATCAAACGTTTTTGGCGATGGCCGTCAGGCGTTTACGAGTGCCTTGTAGTCGGCTGCGGAGAGAAGTTCACCGTAGTTGGCTGCTGCATCGGGCTTGATCTTGATGAGCCAGCCCTTGCCATAAGGGTCTTGGTTGACCAGTTCAGGATGGTCGGCAAGCTCTTCGTTCTGCTCAAGCACCTCGCCGCCGACAGGCATGAAGATGTCTGATATGGTCTTCACAACCTCTATCGTGCCAAAGGTGTCGCCGGCTTCGAGGGTCTCACCGGTTGACGGTATGTCGATGAAGACGATGTCGCCAAGCTGGTCTTGTGCGTAGTCTGTAATGCCGACGTAGGCAACGTCGCCCTCAACGCGAATCCATTCGTGTTCTTTGGTGTACTTGATGTTGTCAGGAAAGTTCATAGTTTCTGCTTATTACGTTTAATAGATTCTGTGCGTGCAAAGGTATTCAATGGCTGTGGGATGTGCAAATTTTAGTTGCACTGATTTCCACGCTGCGACGGCACGTGTCAGAACAGAAGGAAGCGGAACAGACTGTTGTAGTAGGGATTGAGAATGAGTGCGCCGCACAGCAGTCCGAGCAGGAAGCCGGCGATGACTTCGCTGAGGCTGTGGTGTTGCTGCACGATGCGTGCCGACCCAACGATGCCTGCGATGATGATGAGCAGGCAGAGCCACCAGATGGGGTTATAGCCGAAGATATTGCTGAACGCCACCACCCCGCTGACTGCCGCTCCGGCTCCTGCCATGTGTACGCTGAGCCGCCAGCGTAGGTTGACGACGATGCAGACAATCATCATTATCAGTGCCGTGAGGATGATGCCAATCATGTACCAGGGGATGTTGAACCGCTTCATCATGATGAGGCAGAAGATGTAGGACATGAAATGAAGGCCGAGGGTGATGAAGCGTGGGTTGCGGTGCGTCATGTAGTCGGCGGTGTAGCCGTTTATCTTGCGGAAGAGGAACACAGTGAGTGTCGGCACGAAGATGGTGAAGCAATAGACCAAGGCAAGGACTGTGAGCTTGTAGGGCAACGGCAAGATGCTCAGATAGGAGAACTGGAAGAGGAAGAGAAAGGCAAGGAACGAGATGTAGTAGGGCGAGAACAACATGGAGATGACTCGTGCCATACGTAGCATTGTGCGTTCTGTTTTGATGATTCCTGCCATCGTGTCCGGTGCTTTTGATGTCCTGATCCTGTGCTTTGTGTGTAGTCTGTCGGTGCTTTATAAGTCGTAATGCGCTGCTTTGTCACCGGCGGAGCCGTGCCACAGGTATCCCGAGTTGCTGACGGTATTTGGCTATGGTGCGGCGGGCTATGGGGAATCCTTTCTGCTTCAGGAGTTTCTCTATCTCGTCGTCGGTCAACGGGTTCTGCTTGTCTTCGCCGTCAATCAGCTCTTGCAGCGTGCTCTTTATCTTGCGCACGGACAGCTCCTCGCCGTCTTGTGTGGTGTAGCCGTCGCTGAAGAAGAACTTCAACGCAAAGATGCCGAAGTCGGTCTGCGCGTACTTGCTGTTGCTGACGCGCGATATGGTGGATATGTCAAGTCCTGTCCTTTGGGCCACGTCTTTCAGTATCATGGGGTTGAGCAGCGATTCGTCGCCTTCAAGGAAGAAAGGTTTCTGTAGGTCGATGATGGCCTGCATGGTCACAGTCAGCGTGTGTTGCCGCTGACGGACGGCATCGATGAAGCTCTGTGCCGAGTCCAACTTCTGCTTGAGGAATGTCATGGCATCCTTCTGCTCGCGTGTCTGCTTGCCGGACTTGCGTCCTTGTTCCGACAGCATGTTGATGTAGTCGCGGTTCAGACGCAGTTCGGGCACGTTGCGGCTGTTGAGCGTAAAGCTGACATTGCCCTGCTCATCGGCAGAGACGATGAAGTCGGGCACGATGTGCTGCAGGTTCTTGCCCAGCGTTTCGCCCATTGATGATCCGGGACGCGGATTCAGCTTGGTCAGGCTGCGCATTGCCTGCCCGAACTCGTCGTCGCTGATGTCAAGACGTTGCCTGATGCGATCCCAACGTTTGCGGGTGAAGTCTTCGTAGTAGTCGCGTACAATGGTCTGCTGGATGTCCAGTGCTTTGGCTTCTTCCTCTCCCTGACGGCGTTTGCGGTCAATCTGTAGCAGCAGACATTCCTGAAGGGAACGTGCTCCGATGCCCGGAGGGTCGAGGCTCTGTATGATGCGTATGGCTTCTTCAAGCTCGGCATCGGTGGCTTCGATGCCGGCATAGATGGCAAGCTCATCGGAGATGTCGCGCAATGATTTGCGCAGCAGTCCGTCGTCGTCGAGCGATCCGAGTATGTATTCCGCCAATTCGCGCTGCCGATCGTTCAGCAGGATTTCGCCAAGCTGTGTCTTGAGGTTCTCATAGAACGAGGTGGCTTCGCTGAATGGTATCTCCTCGGCACGTTCTTCGCGGCTGCGGTTGTTGTCCTGGAGTTTGTAATCGGGAATGTCGTCGGCATCGCGGTAGTCATCGAGAGCATTATACTCCATCTCGCCTCCGTCGGCATCTTCGTCATGGTCTTCAGCCTCGGCGTGTTCGGTATCTTCCGCCGTCTCTTCACGTCCTTCTTCAAGGGCGGGGTTCTCGAGCAGTTCGGTATGCACACGGTCTTCAAGCTCCACGGTGGGAAGCTCGAGCAGCTTGACAGCAAGAATCTGCTGCGGTGAGAGTGTCTGTACCTGCTGCTGCGTCTGTACTTGCGACTGTTTTGAATACTGCTGTGCCATTCGTTAGACCGACTACACCTTATTATATATAGTGCCTGTCGCAGACCGCAAAGGTACTGAATACTTCTTAACGGCGCAATCCGTTCGGCCTACTCATTCTCCTGTGCGGCAGCAAGACGGAACCTCGACTCCATGTCGCCAAAGAGCAGGCGGGTATCTATTGTCCTGTAGACGATGATGTCGCGCCCTTTCCTTGAGAAGTCATACAGTCCTTCGTCGGTGATTGCCGGTGCCGGCGTGGTCTCGTAGAATGAGCTGGCAGCACCTGCCTCGAACGTTGTCGTCAGTGTGCTGATGAGGCACAACGGACTGTCGCCAAGCACATAAGTGTCTGCCATGCGGGCGAAAGCACCGAGCTTAGTACTCAGATATTCGCCGATCTTGCCAAGAGGAGCAATCTTCTCCTGAATTTCGGCCATGCTGTACAGGCACTGGCGGTATACATCACGCGGAATCTGCCATACGGTCAGGTCGGACTTGTTGAAGACGACCTTGGCTGCATTCACGTCAAGCCGCAGGTTATACTCCACGAGGTTCCTGTCCTTGAGATACTGCGGAGGGAAAGGATGTCCGAAGTCATATTCCTGACCGCCTATCCACACGAGTATGACGTTCTTGGAGATACTCGGATCCATGAGCCAAGCCGAGGCGATGTCCGTGAGCGGACCGCCGAATAACAGATAGAGGGGCTTGTCTGCCGTCGCCTTCTTGGCTTCCTCTATGATGAGCTTTGCTCCTTCCGACTCTATCGGAGTATTGTCGTCGGTCATGGGGACGGGTGCTCCCGGCTGTATGTTGATTTGTCCGGTCTTGCCGCAGAGTTCCACTATCTCTTTGGCTCTCGATACGGATATTTCGGCATTGTTATGCTGTTCCTCGCCCTGCTCTTGGTTCCACGAACGCTGTGCTCCAACGTGTGCGCCCACGATACCGCGCACTTCGGCACTGGTACAGAGCAGCTGATGGACAAGATGGAACAGACCGTCGCCGTCGCCGCAGAGGTCATTGTCGACAAGAACGGCTGTGCGCGGTCCGCGAGGCATACGGGGTTCCTGTGCCTGTGCTTCACCTGTGGGATTTCCTGACGATGTCTGTGCCACTGCGGTCAGTGCCGACAGACAGACGGCAACGGAGAGTAGTAAGTTTCTCATATTCGTTTCTGTTGTTTGATACTTCACATTCTTATGGTCGCGACCAAACGTCGCAACCCACGACAAAGTTAGATTTTATTGTCGTACAGGACAACTACTGTCGAGCCGTAAATCCGTAGCTTCTGAAGACGGCAAAGAGCCAAAGAGGGCGCACTGCAATGTTGCTTGCGGTGCGCCCCCTTGAAAGCTATGTGTGTAAGTCCTTGTGCTTACTTCTTGACAACGGCTGTGGTAGCCAATTCCGGCTGGTCTCCAATCTTGCTCGTCTTCTTCATCACAAGGAATGCGATGGGCGATGCGACGAACAGTGACGACAGTGTTCCGAAGATTACACCCAGAATCATGGCGAATGCGAAGCTACGTATGGACTCGCCGCCAAGGATGAAGATGCAGAGCAACACTATCAGGGTGCTGGCCGAGGTATTTACGGTACGTGCCAATGTGGAGTTGAGCGAGCTGTCGAACAACTGCGTCAGTCCACGGCGGCTGTACAGCTTGGTGTACTCGCGCACACGGTCGAAGATAATCACCTTATCATTGATGGAGTAACCGATAGCGGTCAGTATGGCTCCGATGAACGTCTGGTCTATCTCAAGCGAGAACGGCAGTATGCCCCATAACATTGAGTATGCACCGAGAATGATTGCCGTGTCCAAAACCAGTGCCAACGTTGCGCCGATGGTGTAGGCTATGTTGTGGAAGCGTACAAGGATGTACAGACCGATGGCAATCAGTGCAAGGATGACCGACAGAATGGCAGAATACGTAATGTCCTCGGCGATGCTCGGGCCTACCTTCTGCGAACTGATGATGCTGCCTCCCGTGTAGTTGTCGCGGTCGATGAAAGTCTCAAGCGAGATGTTGTGCGTCAACAACGGCTTCAGTGCTTCATAGAGCAGTGCCTCTATCTCACCGTCGATCTCCTGTCCGGCCTCGTTGATGCGGTAGTTGGTGCTGATGCGGACGGTGCGTCCGTCGGTACCGACGGCAATGACACTCACGTTGGCATCGTCAAACTTGCCTGCAACCAATTCGCGTACCTGTTCAGGCTCGACAGACTGTTCGAACTGCACGTTGAAGTTACGACCGCCGGTGAAGTCGATACTACGGCTGAAACCGCGTATCACCATGAAAGCGACACAGAGGGCGAATATGCCTCCTGCGACAGAGAGAGCCGTCTTGCGGCGTTCCATGAATCCGAAGTGAGCATTGGTCAAGAGGTTCTTCGACAACGCTGTGGTGAACGAAAGGTTCAGCAGCTTGTCACGGCTCATGAAGTGGTCGTAGATGAGGTGCGTCACGAACACGGCTGTGAAGAACGATATTATGATACCGATGATGAGCGTGGTGGCAAATCCTCGGATAGGTCCTGTACCGAAGTTGAACAGGATGATACCCGTGATGATGGTCGTGAGGTTTGAGTCGAAGATGGCACTGAAGGCGTTCTTGTAGCCCGCAGACAGTGCTTCTCTGACGGCCTTGCCGCCGCGCAATTCCTCCTTGGTACGTTCATAGATAAGCACGTTGGCATCGACCGCCATACCGAGCGTAAGCACGATACCCGCGATACCCGACATGGTCAGTGCCGCCTGGAACGATGCCAAGATGCCCAGCGTGAAGAACAGGTTCAGGAAGAGGGCGCAGTTGGCTATCATGCCCGGAATCAGTCCGTACATGGAGCACATATAGACCATCAACAGGACGAGAGCCACAATGAATGACACGATACCGGCATTGATTGAAGCCTGTCCGAGTGAAGGACCAACGATGTCCTCCTGCACGATGTGTGCCGGTGCAGGCATCTTACCGGACTTGAGCACGTTCGCCAAGTCCTTGGACTGTTCGGGAGTGAAGTTGCCCGTTATTTCAGAGCTGCCGCCGGTAATCTCGGAGTTGACACGCGGAGCGGAGTAGACATAGTCGTCGAGCACAATGGCTATGCTGCGACCGATGTTCTGCTTGGTGAGCTGTGCCCAACGGCGGGAACCGTCGGAGTTCATCGTCATGCCGACGGCAGGACGTCCGTACTGGTCGTATTGGTCTTGTGCATCGACCACGACATCGCCCTCAAGAGGAGCCTTGTCGTTGCGCTGTGTCGACTTGATGCCGTAAAGCTCGAATGTCTGCTTCTTGGGGTCAAGGTCTGTCGGAGACACGCCCCACTTCAGACGCAGGTCTTTCGGCAGTTCGGCTATCACCTCCGGCATCTCGAGATAACGGTTTATCTGTGCCGTGTCCTTGTAGTTGGCATATCCCACGACACTGCCTTGTCCGTTGTAGACCTGTAGGATAGACAGCAGAGGATGTTCCTTCTTGAGCTGCTCAAGGTCGGCACTGGTGCCGGTGCTTGTGCCACGGATGGCAGCGACGAGACTGTCTGACGTGCTTGTCGTTGCAGCCTGTGCCGCAGCGGCTGCGGTAGCTGTGGTATCCGAAGCTGCACTCGTGGTGCTCAGGATGTTATGCAGACGAATGTCGGCTGCCTGTAGGTATGAAGCGACTTCAGATCCTTCGTAGGTCTCCCAGAACTCCAGGTTGGCAGAACCCTGCAACAGCTTGCGCACACGTGCCGGTTCCTTGATGCCCGGCAGTTCGACCATGATGCGTCCCATCTTGTCCTCCAAGCGTTGGATGTTTGGCTGTACCACACCGAAACGGTCTATACGCGTGCGGAGCACGTTGAAAGAGTTATCGACGGCAGCCTGAACCTCGGAACGCAACACACGCTCGACCTCAGCGTCTGTCGACTGCTGCGTCACCTTGTCCTTGAACTGCTGTGTGGCAAAGATCTGTGCCAAAGGCTGTCCGGGAGCCAAGCGGTGATACTCGCGGACGAAGAGCGTAATCACGTCGTCCTGACTGTTGACAGCCTCTTTTGCTGCATTGTTCAGAGCCTGATTGAAGGCTTCGTCTGTCTTGTTGTCGGAGAGCACCCTGATTACATCAGGCACCGAGACCTCGAGAATGACGTTCATTCCACCCTTGAGATCCAGACCTAAGCCAATCTCCATCTCGCGACAGTCTTTCAGCGTCCAGTTGCCAAAGTAGACTTTCTCGTTGTTGAGAGAGTCAAGATATTCCTGCTCCAGCTGCGGATCACCATTTGCGTACTGCTCGGCCTTATGGGTGTAGTGGCGAGTTACGAAAGTGAACGACAGGTAGAACAAGCATACCAAGGTAAGCAGAACCGCAAAAAGTCTTACAATTCCTTTGTTTTGCATTTTTGTCTATCGTTTTTTATATTATTGTTTTTTTACGTTGCTACATTCTAAAGCCGCAAATTTACAAGATTTTATTATACAAAACGGATTTGCGCCCCAATAAATGCGTTATCGGGCACGGCTCTTTCATTTAAAAAGGCTTGGATTTCTTCCAAACTGCAGCTCATGTCC
>CAVDAU010000061.1:0-11633 GCA_963607015.1 Streptococcaceae bacterium | reverse complement strand
TGTACGTCCATAGAATTGTGGCTGTACATCCACAAAACTGTGAACGTACAGCCACAACCGACTACATTCTCATTCGAATTTTCCGTCTCGTCCTGCCTGCGAACCCGATATGGGCGTGCGTCGGCTCTTCTGTCGCTGATGGCGAGAACGGAGATGTGCTTACTTGGGCAGATTGAAGGCGACGGACATCTCCTTCATCTGCTCGTTCGTCATGCCGTCAGGCTCGAAGCCCATGTTCTTGGCTGCCTCGTAGATCAGTGCCGACTTGTTGAGCACATCGACCTGATCGAACGCGGACATGACATCGACATCGACGGCGAAGACTCCGTGCTTCTCCCACATCACCACATCATAGTCGTCAAGTTCCTTCAGCGTGGCGTCGGCCAGCTCTACGGAGCTTGGCAACCGGTAGGGTATTATGCCCAAGCCGCGCGGACAGAAAGCCTTGGTCTCCGGAATCATGCTCCACAGCATGTTCGTTGCCGCATCTTTTTCGAGCCAGTGCTTGCTGTGCGTCAGGGCGACCAGTTCAATGGGGTGCGTGTGCAGCGAAGCCTTGTAGGGCGAGCCTTTGCCTATCAGACTGTTGTGCACGCTGAGGTGTGCCGGCAGCTCGGAGGTGGGCTGCACGGGGTTGTCGGCTATGATGACGTAGCTGGCACAGTCGTCAAGGATGCGTATCACTGCGCCGTTCTCCATGGGTCGGCGTGCCAGGTCGCGCATGCGCTTTCCTGTGCCCTTGCAGTAGAAATACCGGCCCTTGAGATGCGGCAGCGTGACGCCTATCTGTTTGACTTCACTGATGGCAGGCATTTCCCTGATGCCGCTGTCCACGCAGTCCGTAATGTTTATGGTGATGTTGCCGCCGTTGCGCTCGGCCCATCCTTTCTGCCACAGGTATCCTGCCACTTCGGCCACTTTCCATACCTCTTCAGACAGCTTTTCACGATTATCAAGTATCGATGACATAAGTTTTCTCCTATTCTATATTACGTTGTTTATTTCAGCAGTTCGGGCACGAAGGTCGAGACAATCAGTATCACTATGCCCGCGACGAGCACCACGATGGTCTGCTTGGATACTCCCTTCCACTCTTTGAGGATGATGCCCCACACGTTCGAGAACACCACATTGAGAGCCATCAGTATGCAGAACGCGAAGGTGGTGAGCGTTGGCGAACTTGTCAGGAACCCCTTGCCGAGGCTCAACCCGAAGAACTGGCTGTACCACAGCAGTCCGGCAAGGGCACAGAACAGTATGTTGTGCGTCCACAGTGAACCTTGGCGATAGTCACCCCAAGTGCCGTTCTTGCCGTTCTGATAGAGACAGTATGCGGCATTGGTGACGAAGCCGCCAAGCGTGACAAGCAGCGTTGCGGGCAGGGAGCGGTACATTTCTCCCGTTTCGGGAAAGTACAGATTGCTGCCGAACTCCAGTCCGACGTTGAAGCAGCCACTCATAAATCCTGCCAGCAGGGCTATGGCAATGCCTTTGGGGAAGTTGAAGTCCTTCACGGCCTTCTTCTTCTCCTCTTCGCTCAGCTGGTTCGACTTCATGCTTCCGGCAACTCCGATGACGGCAATGCCGATGAGCGTCACCACGACACCGATGAGCACCGCCGCCGTGAGCTTCTGCAAGTGTCCGGCATCGGGATAGATAAGGTTCAGCATGACAGGTCCCAGCACCGTGCCCAGTCCGGCACACGTGCCGAGGGCTATGGACTGTCCCAAGGCGACACCGAGATAGCGCATCGAAAGTCCGAATGTCAGTCCGCCGACACCCCACAGCATGCCGAAGAACACGGTCATGCCCACATCGAACGGATTGGCCGTAGCAAACAACTCGCCAAGGCTATGTCCGGACGGTATGGCGAGAAACGCTCCTGCCAGTGGGAACACAATCCATGCGAAGACGCCCTGGACAATCCAGTATGATTCCCAGCTCCAGCTCCTGACCTTGTTTATGGGCACATAACTGCTTGACTGGCAGAACGCGCCCACAGCAATAATGAGTAGTCCTATGAGTATCTCCATCAGTCACGCTTGGATGTAACGTCCTTCTCGTATTGTTCGATGTTGCTGATGTACTCTTCGCCCACCGGAACATTGTTCTTGAGGTTGAAGTAGTCATAGACCGCGCCGAACGGCAACGACTTGGCTTCCTCGAGCAGGGCGAGACGCTGGAAGTTCTTGCCTTCGTCCTCATAGCGGCGCAGCGCGGGCAGCGGCTCAAGGAATGCCTGAAGCATGCACTTCTGTGTGGCACGCACGCCGACGACGTATGCCCCGATGCGGTTGATGGAAGCATCGAAATAGTCGAGACCGATGTGTGCACGATCCAAGGCGTCGGCACGCATCAGCTCCTTGAACAGGTCGAGCGTCTGGTCGTTCATGATGGTCACATGGTCCGAGTCCCAGCGCACGGGACGGCTGACGTGCAGCATCAGCTCCGGAACGAACAGCAGCAGCGATGCTATCATGTCGCTGACGTTCTCCGTCTGCTCGTAGTGGCCTGTGTCGAGAGTGTACATGAGCTTGCGTGTGGCGCAATATCCTGCCACGAAGTCATGTGAGCCCACGGTGTAGCTCTCCAGTCCTATGCCGAACAGCTTTGCCTCGAGGCAGGTCTTCATGTCGGGCAGGTTCTCCGACAGAATATCATCGAGCGAAGCTGCGAAGATCTCACGGTAACGCTTGCGCTCCACGGTGCTGTCCTTGCTGCCGTCGTGTACCCAGATGTTCATGATGGCGGGGTCGCCCTGTGCCTTACCCATGGCATCGGCAATGCGGCGGCAACGCTTGGTGTGCTCAATCCAGAAGTCTCGTATTCCCTTGTCGGGATTTGCCAGCGAGAGGTCACCGCTCTTGGGGTGGGAGAACGAGGTGGAGTTGAAGTCGAGCTTCATGTCGTGCTCCTTTGCCCAGTCGATCCAACCCTGGAAATGCTTCACCTCGACCCGGTCGCGGTCCACGTGCTCTCCGCCAAACTCACCGTAGGTCTCGTGCAGGTTCAGGCGGTAGGTACCGGCGAGCAGAGACTTCGCGTAGAGCACATCCTGACGCAGCTCGTCGATGTTGCGGGCCTTGCCGGGGTAGTTGCCTGTTGTCTGTATGCCTCCGCTGAGCGATGTGACGTTCTCGAAGCCGAGCACGTCGTCTGCCTGCCAGCAGTGAAGCGATATGGGTGTCTTCTCCAACAGAGCTATGGCTTTGTCTGTGTCAACGCCGATGGCGGCGTATCTCTCCTTGGCTATCTCATAAGCCTTCTTGATGTGTTCTTCTTTCATGGTTTGTATGTTTTTTGTGTATTGTAAATATGTTTCCGTATCACAGGCTCTCCAACTTCCGTAGCGCAGCCTCCCATTTGTCTTCTTCCTCGCTCAGGAACACCTCCATCTTCATGCCCCGACGCATTGCCTTTCGCATCGAAGCCACGTCTTTGGCTTCTCCGGCAGCGATGGCCTGCAACATTATGTTGCCCAATGCCGTCGCTTCCGACGGTCCTGCCATGACAGGCAGACCGATGGCGTTGGCTGTCCACTGGTTCAGAATTTCGTTGCGGCTGCCTCCGCCGATGACGTGCAGCACCTCTATGGGCGTGTCTGACAGTCGGCGCAGGTTGTCAAGCACCTGACGGTAGCGCAGTGCCAGGCTCTCGTAGATGCAGCGCACCACCTGTCCGCGTGTCTCCGGCATAGGAACGCCGTGCGCCTTGCAGTAGTCCTTAATGGCTTCTTCCATATTCGAGGGATTGGCAAACTCCGGTGCGTCGGGATTGATGATGCTGCGGAACTGCTCCGCCTCAAGAGCTTCTGCCATGAGCTTGCCATAGTCGGGGTTGCCCCACTGCAACCGGCAACGCTCGAGCAGCCACATGCCGCAGATGTTCTTCAGCACACGTATGGTGCCGTCGACACCTCCTTCGTTGGTGTAGTTCAGTGCTTCCGACTCGGCGGTTATCACCGGCTTGCGTGTCTCAATGCCCATGAGCGACCATGTGCCGCTGCTCAGGTAGGCGAAGTTCTCGTTCTTGGCAGGGACGGCAGCCACAGCCGATGCCGTGTCGTGTCCAGCCACGGCTATGACGGGCACGGCTCCAAGCCCTGTGAGCCTCTGCACCTCGGGTGTCAGTGTGCCTACCGTCTCGCCGGGATAGACAAACTTCCCGAACTTGTCGGCACTGAGTCCCACGGCATCGAGCAACTGCGGTTCAAGCCGGCGTGTCTGTGCGTTGACAATCTGTCCTGTCGTCGCTACGGTATATTCCGTCACCATCTGTCCCGTCAGCATATAGCTCAAGGCATCGGGAATGAACAGCAACTTGTCGGCAGCCAGGAACGCGGGGTCGGCATTGCGGCGCAGCGTGTCCATCTGGAACAGGGAGTTGAAGTTCATGACCTGAATACCGGTGAGACCATAGACCGTGCTGCGTGGCACACGGCTGAACAGCTTGTCAGGTGCTCCTTCGGTATGCGGGTCGCGGTATGAGTAGGGCAGGCGCAAGAAGCCGCCGTCATTGCCGACAGCCACGAAGTCGCAGCCCCACGTGTCTATGCCTATTGACGTTATTTGTATGTCATCCCTCGAAGCTGCGGTTTTCAGCCCTTCGAGAATGTTGCGGTACAGCTCGTAGATGTCCCAATAGAAGTGGCCGCCGGCCTCAATCAAGTGGTTGGGAAAGCGGTTGACAACCTCCATCTCAATGCCTTCTGCCGTGAGAAACCCGAGTATTGTGCGTCCGCTGGTGGCTCCAAGGTCGACCGCAAAAAATGCTTTTTCCATATCTTGTTATGTCTTGTCGTTAGTCGTTATGCCAATGCCTTGACGGGCAGGAAAACACCCTAAATCCGCCGTGCTCAGCCATACAAAGGTAGAAAAAGATATTAAAAAGTGCCCGTTTTGTGCGAAAAGTAGGGTTGCGTGCATAGATTTTCAATAATAGCTTGTATATTTGCGGTGTCAAAGAATAATTATACGCAGTATGAAGAAGAAGATTAGCAGGTTAGACACCATCAAGATGATCATCTCCAGCCAGGAGATGGGTTCGCAGGACGAACTGTTGAAAGCCTTGGACAAGGAAGGCTACAGCATTACGCAGGCCACGTTGTCGCGCGACCTCAAACAGCTCAAGGTCGCCAAGGCGGCAAACTCTGACGGAAAGTACATCTATGTCTTGCCGAACGACATAATGTACCGCAGATATTCAAGTCTGCCACCGAGTGAGATGCTTGGTGCCAGCGGCTTCCTGTCGCTCGACTTCTCGGGCAACATTGCCGTGATACACACCCGCCCCGGCTATGCCAGCAGCAGGCCTACGACATCGACAACCATCCCTGTGCGGGAATCATCGGCACCATTGCCGGCGACGACACCATCATAATGGTGATGCGTGAGGGGTTCAACCGAAAAGAACTTGTGAAATATCTGTCGGGAGTAGTGCCCGGCATGAAATGAAACATTACACATAGATAACAGGACCATTTGTTTTTATTTGTTTTAGATGGAAACCAAACACATTGATGTTATGGTTGCAGACGCTTCCCATGAGGTGTATGTGGACAAGATACTTGACACCATCAGGGAAGCTGCCAAGGTTCGTGGTACGGGCATTGCCGAGCGTACTCACGAGTATATAGCAACGAAGATGAAAGAGGGCAAGGCTGTCATTGCCTTGTGTGGCGATGACTTTGCCGGTTTTTCGTATATTGAGAGTTGGGGCAACAAGCAGTTTGTTGCGACCTCGGGCTTGATAGTCTCACCGGAATACAGGGGACTTGGAGTGGCCAAGCGCATCAAGGAGTGCACCTTCAAGCTGGCACGTCTCCGGTGGCCGTGGGCCAAGATCTTCAGCCTCACCAGCGGTGCTGCCGTGATGAAGATGAACACAGAGTTGGGCTATGTGCCGGTGACGTTCAACGAGCTTACCGACGATGATGCTTTCTGGAAAGGCTGTGAGGGATGTATCAATCATCCCATCTTGACGGCCAAGAACCGGAAGTTCTGCATCTGCACGGCTATGCTCTACGACCCTGCCGACCATGAAGACGAGGACGGCGCAGCCGACGACGGCAACAACAAGAAGAAACATTAGAGAACACAGAAGAAGAGGAATACACATACATATATATTATGGAACAGAAGAAGAAAGTTGTAGTGGCATTCAGTGGCGGTCTTGACACGTCATACACGGTGATGTACTTGGCAAAGGAGATGGGCTATGAGGTCTATGCCGCCAGTGCCAACACGGGTGGTTTCAGTGCCGAACAGCTGAAACGCAACGAAGAGAATGCATACAAGCTGGGTGCGGTGAAATACGTCACGCTTGATGTAACGAAGGAATACTACGAGAAGAGTCTCAAATACATGGTCTTCGGCAACGTGCTGCGCAATGGCACTTACCCCATTTCGGTAAGCTCGGAGCGCATCTTTCAGGCTCTTGCCATCGCACGCTATGCCAATGAGATTGGCGCAGACGCAATAGCCCACGGCTCTACCGGCGCAGGCAATGACCAGGTGCGCTTTGACATGACATTCCTCGTGATGGCTCCCGGAAAGGAGATTATCACGCTGACGCGCGACAAGGCCCTGAGCCGCAAGGACGAGATTGACTACCTGAACAGCCACGGCTTTGCCGCTGACTTCGCAAAGCTGAAGTACTCATACAACGTAGGTCTTTGGGGAACCTCAATCTGCGGTGGAGAAATTCTCGACTCCACACAAGGGCTGCCCGAAAGTGCATACCTGAAGCACTGCACCAAAGAAGGCACCGAACAGCTGCGCCTGACATTCGAGAAGGGCGAGCTGAAAGCCATCAACGGCGAGACCTATGACGATCCGGTGAAAGCCATACAGAAAGTAGAAGAAATAGGTGCATCCTATGCCATCGGTCGTGATATGCACGTCGGCGATACCATCATAGGCATAAAGGGACGTGTGGGCTTCGAGGCTGCTGCCCCCATGCTCATCATCGGCGCACACCGTTTCTTAGAGAAGTACACCCTCAGCAAATGGCAACAGTACTGGAAAGACCAGGTTGCCAACTGGTACGGAATGTTCCTGCACGAGAGCCAGTATCTGGAGCCTGTGATGCGCGACATAGAAGCAATGCTCACGTCGTCGCAGCGCAATGTCAACGGAACGGCCATTCTCGAACTGCGTCCATACGGCTTCACTACCATCGGTGTCGACAGTCCCGACGATTTGGTCAAGAACAAGTTCGGGGAGTATGGCGAGATGCAGAAGGGCTGGACAGCCGAGGATGCCAAGGGATTTATCAAGGTCTCGTCAACAGCACTGCGTGCATACTATGCCGTGCATAAGTTTGACGACGAACTCTAACCAAATCGCTTCAAGAATGATAAAAGTAGGAATTATAGGAGGTGCCGGATATACTGCCGGCGAACTGATACGTTTGCTCGTCAATCATCCCGATGCGGAGATTGTGTTTATCAACAGCACCAGCAATGCGGGACACCGCATCACCGACGTGCACGAAGGACTGTATGGCGAGACGGAGCTGGTCTTCACCGACCAGTTGCCGCTCGACAGTATTGACGTGCTCTTTTTCTGCACGGCTCACGGCGATACCAAGAAGTTCCTTGACAGCCATCAGATACCCGACGGACTGAAGATCATCGACCTTTCGATGGACTATCGCCTCAAGTCATCTTCTCATGATTTCGTCTATGGTCTGCCCGAACTGAACCGCCGTGCCATCTGTAGCGCACAGCATGTGGCAAATCCGGGCTGCTTCGCCACTGCCATACAGCTTGGACTTCTGCCGTTGGCGAAGAACCTGTTGCTGAACGGCGACATCAATGTCAATGCCATTACCGGCAGCACGGGTGCCGGCGTGAAGCCAAAGGACACAAGTCACTTCAGCTGGCGAACAGACAACATCAGCATCTACAAACCATTCGAGCACCAGCATGTGCCGGAGATCGTGCAGTCGCTGAAACAGTTGCAGCAGAGCTTCGACTCTGATGTCGCATTCATCCCATACCGTGGCGACTTTGCCCGTGGCATCTTCGCGACCATCGTGGTGCGCACAGCCGTCAGCGAGGAGGAACTTTACCGCGTCTATCGCGAATACTATGCCGAAGACTCGTTCACGCACGTCGTGGATCGTCCGATAGACCTCAAGCAGGTTGTCAACACCAACAAGTGCCTCGTTCACATAGAGAAGCACGGCAGCCGTCTGCTCATCGTCTCCTGCATCGACAATCTGCTGAAGGGAGCCAGCGGAACAGCTGTCCACAACATGAACCTTATGTTCAACCTCGAGGAGACGGTGGGTCTCAACCTGAAGCCCTCTGCCTTCTGACGCTGAACGGACTTGGAACTAAAACTTAAAAAAGAAATGAATTTATTTGATGTATATCCGCTGTTCGATGTCAATATAGTCAAGGGCCGCGACTGCTCTGTCTGGGACGACAAAGGCACGGAGTATCTTGATTTCTACGGCGGCCATGCCGTCGTCTCCATCGGTCACTGCCATCCGCACTATGTCGAGGCACTCAGCCGTCAGGCTGCCACGCTTGGGTTCTACTCCAACTCTGTCATCAACAAACTGCAACAGCAACTCGCCGAAAGGCTTGGACGCATATCCGGCTATGACGACTATTCGCTGTTCCTCATCAACAGTGGTGCCGAAGCCAATGAGAATGCCCTGAAGTTAGCTTCGTTCCATAATGGACGCAAGCGCGTGCTTACCGCAGAACATTCATTCCATGGCCGTACTTCATTGGCTGTTGAGGTCACTAACAACCCTAAGATTGTTGCTCCCATCAATGACAATGGCAATGCCACGTTCCTGCCTTACAACAACCTCGAAGCATGGGAGCGCGAGCTGGCAAAGGGTGATGTCACGGCCTGCATCCTTGAGTGCATTCAGGGTGTCGGCGGTTGCCATGTCGCAACGCCGGAGTTTGCGCAAGGACTGGCTGCCGCATGCCGCAAGCATGGGGCGTTGCTCATCTGCGACGAAATCCAGTGCGGCTATGGACGCAGCGGCAAGTTCTTTGCCCATCAGTGGTTGGGCATCCGTCCGGACATCATCTCTGTGGCAAAAGGCATTGGCAACGGATTCCCCATGGGGGCAGTGCTGATAGCACCGTCCATCAAGCCCGTCTACGGACAGTTGGGCACAACATTCGGCGGCAACCACATGGCGTGTGCTGCTGCGCTGGCTGTGCTTGACGTGTTTGAAGACCAACATCTTGTCGACAATGCCCTTGAGGTAGGCGACTACTTCATGCAGCAGCTTGTGCAGTTGCAGAAGCGGCAGCCGCACATCGTGGAGTTGCGTGGGCGCGGGCTTATGATTGGTGTCGTGCTCGACATCTTGCAGAAAGATGTCCGCCGGAAACTCATCTTCCGGGAGCATTGCTTCACGGGAAGTGCGTCGACCAACATCCTGCGCATCCTGCCGCCGCTGACCATCACGCGTCAACACGTGGACAGCTTCATCGGCAGGCTCGAGCGTGTGCTCGACACGTTCTGACCGCAAGACGGCTTCGCCGAAGCACCTGTGGAATATGGCACTGAAACTGACATCATACTACCGGGGGAGCAATATCCCGTCCGACTTGCCGGGCAGTGACGTGTTCCACAGTACGACGCTGTTCCATATTTATGCTTCCACGCAGGGGCTCAATCCCGTGCTTGTGGTCGCTTCCGACGATGGCGTGGTGCTCGGCAAACTGCTTGCCGTGGTGCAGAAGATATGGCGCATATCGCCGTTGTTTGCCTTGCGTCGCGGTGAGGCTTTCGGCACGGGCGAATATTTCTGTCGGCCGGAACGGCGTGCAGAGATATTCAGTGCCATGTTGCGTGAGGTCACACGCTATGTCAATCGTCTTGGTGCGGCAGTCATGGAGTTCCGCAACCTCAACCGTGCACTCGACGGCTTCGGGGCGTTCAAGCAGAACGGATACTTTGCCGTCAACTGGATGAGCGTGCGCAATGACCTGACAGCCGCAGGCAACATTGAAGACGTGATGAGCAAATCGCGCCTGCGTCAGCTCCGCAAGGGACTTAGGAACGGAGCGCAGGTGGCAGAAGCCGTGAACGAAGGCGATGTCAGAGCCTTTGCCCTGATGCTGAAGGAGAACTACAGACACAAGCTGCAACGCCACTTCCCGAACGTCGACTTCTTCCATCAGATAGTGCATCACATGTCAGCAGGCAATCGCAGCAAGATATTCATCACCACATTCCACGGCAAGGTCATTGGCGGATGCGTGTGCCTCTATTCGGGTGCCCGCAAGGCTTACGTTTGGTTCAGCGGGGCGATGAACAGAACCTATCTCCGCCAATACCCCGGCATACTGTGCGTGTGGAAAGCATTGACCGATGCCAAGGAGCGCGGATATGAAGAACTGGAGTTCATGGACGTGGGACTGCCGTTCCGCAAGCATGGCTACCGTGAGTTCGTCTTGCGCTTCGGAGGTACGCAGATGGGCACACGCCGCTGGTTCCGTCTGCGGTGGGGCTGGCTGAACAATATCTGCCGGAGGCTGTACTCCTGATGTGGTCGGGAACGCGCTGCTCAGTCTGTCGCCTGATGCACCGTGAGCTGCGGGAACGGGAAGCCGATGCCCTGCTTGTTGAATTCGGCATAGATCGCAGCGTTCATGTCGTAGTTGACATCCCAATAGTCGGAGCCTTTGACCCACACACGTATGAGAATGTTGACACTGCTGCTGTCGAGAGCATTAAGAGCCACGTAGGGTGCCGGAGATGTAAGGATGCGGCTGTCGCGTGAGATTACGTCGAGGATGACACTCTTGACGTGTTCGTAGTCTTCGCCGTACTCCACACCGACAATCCAATCAATGCGGCGGGTGTCAAGGCTGTTGTAGTTGGTTATGGTGCCGCCGCTGAGCGAACCGTTAGGCACATAGACGAGCTTGTTGTCGGTCGTGCGCAACACGGTGTGGAATATCTGGATGGCGGCCACGGTGCCGCTGCCGCCGGAGCAGTCGATATAGTCACCGACCTTGTAAGGACGCAGCAACAGGATGATTAGTCCGCCGGCAAGGTTCTGCAAGTTGCCGCTCATGGACATACCCACGGCAACACCTACGGAAGCAAGCAGAGCTGCAAACGAGGTGGTCTCAATGCCAAGCCGCCCGATGATGGCTATGGCGAGAAGCACAGTCAGCGTGATGCTCACGGTGCTGGCAAGGAATGTGCGCACGCTGGCATCGACATTGCGACGCTCCATGAACGTCCGCAAGAGCTTCATGATAAGCCTGATGAGGAAACGGCCTACGAAGTAGATGAGTACTGCTACCAGTATGTTCCATCCTGTCTCGGCACACCAGCCGATGGCAGAGGTCATCATGGCCTGAACATCGGCCTGACTTGATAGCGATGAGATGTTTTCCAGTTCTGTCGAGATGTCCATATTCTGTCTGTTATAAGTTGTTCCGGTAGTGATTCAAATCGGCCGTCCGTCCTACGGATGACCGTAACAAAGGTATCTGTTATCTTTCAGACTGCAATGGCTTGCCGCTGCATATTTGTGGCGACATATAGCTGCAATGCTTCTTGAAGCCGCTTGAAGTCGTTCGAGAAGTAGACCTATGTTCTTTCACATCGTTCGATGTGAGCATTCACAACGGTCGATGT
>CAVDAU010000060.1:0-11772 GCA_963607015.1 Streptococcaceae bacterium | reverse complement strand
GCTTATGTTTGAAATGGCAAAGTCTTATGTTTGAAATGGCAAAGTCTTATATTTGAAAGTGCCGGCGCAAACATAAGACCCGACAAGCCTTCAGAATTGATGCAAACCGGTTTGCTCACTTTCAGGTACACACGCCACATAATTATGGATAAATGAAAGAACCGTGGTTATCGGGATACCGGCAGTGCCTTCTTCCTGTCTCTTATTGTCAGCAGTGTCTGCGTCACGACAGAAAAGACTATCAGTGCAATGCCGGCATAGAAAGAGGCGTTCAGCTCACTGCCCTCACCGAAAATCACCATTGCCAAAGCGATGGTGTAGATGGGTTCGAGGTTATAGCTGAGGTTGACCGTGAATGCCGGTATGGTGCGCAGTGCCTGTAGCTGTAGCAGGAACGGAATGACGGTGAACACGGACGCGAGGAGCATAAGCATCACTGCATCGTGTGCCGTCGGCATGATGCGTTCATCGGGGAACAACAGCGAATACACACCTGTTGCCAACGTCAGGAACACGCCTCCGCTTATCAATCCATGGAGCAGCATGGTGCTGCTGCTGATTCCCGTCGACACTTCAACCCGCCTGCTGAAGATGGCGAACAGCGCATACAGGCACGAAGCCACACAGCCCAGCGCAATACCAAGACGATAGCGGTCGTCGAATCCGAAGATGAGGACGATACCCATAACCGCCACAATGCCAAGCAACAGTTCGCGCCATGACACACGGCGGCGGAAGATGAGCGGTTCCAACAAGGCTGTGAAGAAGCCGTCAAGCGATACGCACACGGCTCCTATTGATACGTTTGAGGTCTTGATGCTGGCATAGAACAGTGTCCAGTGCATCGCCAACAGCACGCCGCAGCCTCCGAGCAGCAACAGATGGTGCAGCGACAGTCGGCGCAGCTTATTGGAGAGTGCCATGACGACTGCCATGATGATTGCCGACAACAGCACGCGCCACCACACCAACGGCAGCTCACCTATGTCGACGAGCCTTCCGAACAGTCCCGTGCCGCCTGCCAGCAGGACGGCGATATGCAGCCTGACGAATGATTGGTCAACCCTTATCCGCATTGAACAGTTCCTTCTTCTCTTCTTCCGTGAGACTTTGGTAGCCTGACTGCCTTATCTTGTCCAATATGCGGTCAATCCTGTCCTGACGACTCTTGGCAACAGTCTCTGCGTTTGCCTCACCATTGCCTGCCGTTGCTCCGCGACTGCCGAAGCTGACCTTCATCTTCGGCCGCTTCCTATGGCGGCTCCGCCTTATACTGTCAAATATCAGGTCAACGGCATCGATTATTCTGTTTATCCATGCCGTGAGGTCGGTGCCACGGTCGAGCAACCAGACGAACAGCAGTCCGCTTGCAGCTCCGCCTATGTGTGCGATGTGCCCTCCGGCATTGTCGGTTGTCACCATCAGCAGGTCGAGCACCACAGCACCGATGGCAATATACTTGAGCCTCAACGTGCCAAGCAGCAGCATCTGTATGGGGTAATTGGGCGAACGGTAGGCAGCGGCAGTCACTATAGCCAACACCGATGCCGACGCGCCCAACATATAGGAATATTGGATTTTGTCGCTGAAGTAAGGGAAGAAGTTGTAGGTCACGACGTAGAGTGCACCACCAAACATTCCACCTAATACATACAGTCCCCTCAGATGTTTTGACGAGAAGAAGTCCAGGAAGATGTGTCCTATCCAAAACAGCCAAAGCATGTTCAGCAGTATGTGCATAAGGTTGGCGTGCATGAACATATATGTGACTATGGACCACGGCTGATGCAGCAACGTGCCGACAGATGCCGGCAGCTCAAAGAGATTCAGCACGCTGTAGGAACTGCGGTTGAAGAGTGTCAGCGCAGTCTCAAGCACAGCCATCAGCAGGAACACCGCCGCATTGATGCCGATGAGCCTGACGTTGATGTCGCCTCTGCGGAATGTCTGCCGTATGTCGTCAACGATAGAAGCCATTGCCACGAGCTTTCTTCTTCCAGTATGTCAGCATCAGATAGCCGAAGACCATGCCGCCAAGATGTGCAAAGTGAGCCACGTTGTCACCGGCTCCCAATCCCGACACCAGTTCAATGACGATGTATCCAATCACAAACCATTTGGCCTTGATGGGCATTGGCAGCGGGAACACAAACATACGCTCATTGGGATAGGTCAGTCCGAAGCCTATCAGTATGCCGTAGATGGCACCCGACGCACCTACGGTGGTCAGCATATTCAGGTATTCGGACATGGCAATCGTCGTGTACCCGAGATTTACCTGCTGGTATTGCGACAGCTCGGAGGCGTATTGCGCGTATTGCACCACTTCCTGCGTCAGACCGGCACCGATGCCGCACACGAAGTAATATATAAGGAAACGCTTGCTGCCCCACGACTGTTCCATGATGCGCCCGAACATCCAAAGTGCGAACATATTGAAGAATATGTGCGTGAAGCCACCATGGAGGAACATATATGTCACAGGCTGCCACAGGTAGAAATCGCTTGCCATGAAGAAGTGCAGGCCGAACAGGTCGGACATGTCGAAACCGTAGCGTTCAGTCACTATCGATGCCATGAACACCAGTACATTTATTATAAGCAGGTTCTTTGTAACCGGAGGTAGATTGTTCATACGTTTTGCCTGTGTCTTAGTCTTTGGACGCGCAAAAGTAAGACAAATAACGCTATCTTTGCAACCTAAATAAAGACAAAAGGGATATTAACGTCGGAAGACAAGACAATACAGAAACAATATGAAGATAGAAGACAAGTTGGCAAGCTCCGTGGCTCTTGCCGTACAGCAGCTCTACGGGCAGGATGCCCCTGCCGGTGCCATCCAGTTGCAGAAGACAAAGAAAGAGTTTCAGGGTCACCTCACTCTTGTGGTGTTCCCCCTGCTGAAGCTCTCAAGAAAGAATCCGGAACAAACCGCACAAGAGATTGGCAGCTGGCTGCAGACCAACGAGCCGGCTGTGGCAGACTTCAACGTCATAAAGGGTTTCCTCAACATAATCATCGCACCGTCGGTATGGATTGACATGCTCAACCATATCCACAGTCAGGAACAGTACGGTTTCAAGCAGTCTGATGCGGAGTCACCGTTGGTGATGATTGAATACTCATCTCCCAACACCAACAAGCCCCTGCACTTGGGACACGTGCGCAACAACCTGTTGGGTTGGGCTTTGTCAAACATCATGTTGGCCAACGGGAACCGCGTGGTGCGCACCAACATCGTCAACGACCGTGGCATACACATCTGCAAGTCCATGCTCGCCTGGCTCAAGTGGGGCAATGGCGAGACTCCCGAATCATCCGGCAAGAAGGGCGACCACCTGATAGGTGACTACTATGTCGCTTTCGACAAGCACTACCGTGCCGAGGTCAGTGAGCTGATGCAGCAGGGACAGACCAAGGAAGAGGCCGAAGCCAATGCGCCGCTCATCAAGGAAGCGCACGAGATGTTGGTGAAGTGGGAAGCCGGTGACCCCGAGGTGCGTGCCCTGTGGCAGAAGATGAACGGTTGGGTCTATGCGGGATTCGATGAGACCTACCACCGTCTGGGCGTTTCATTCGACAAGATTTACTATGAGTCGCAGACATATCTTGAGGGCAAGAAGAAGGTGCTTGAGGGACTGGAGCAAGGCATCTTCTACCGCAAGTCCGACGGTTCCGTGTGGGCCGACCTCACATCTGAAGGCTTGGATCACAAACTGTTGTTGCGCTCTGACGGCACGTCCGTCTACATGACACAGGACATAGGCACAGCCGATCAGCGTTTCAAGGACTACGACATAAACAAGATGATATACGTTGTCGGCAACGAGCAGAACTACCACTTCCAAGTGCTTTCCATCCTGCTCGACAAGCTCGGCTTCAAGTGGGGCAAAGACCTGATACATTTCTCTTATGGCATGGTGGAACTGCCCAACGGCAAGATGAAGAGTCGCGAAGGCACTGTGGTCGATGCCGATGACCTCATGGACGAGATGGTGCAGACAGCCCGCAAGACCTCCGGTGAGCTTGGCAAGCTCGACGGGATGACGACGGCTGAAGCCGATGACATAGCACGCATCGTGGGCATGGGAGCGTTAAAGTATTTCATACTGAAGGTCGATGCCCGCAAGAACATGCTCTTCAATCCCGAAGAGTCCATTGACTTCAACGGCAACACAGGCCCATTCATACAGTACACCTATGCCCGCATCCGTTCCGTATTGCGCAAGGCAAGCGAGGCAGGCATCGTCATTCCCGAACGGTTTGATGCCGATGTTCAGTTAAGTCTGAAGGAAGAGGAATTGGTGCAGCGGCTGTCAGAGTTCCCGAGCGTAATCGAAGATGCCGCCGGCAGCTACAGCCCGTCGGTGATTGCCAACTATGCCTATGACCTTGTGAAGGAATACAACCAGTTCTATCACGACTACAGCATCCTGCGCGAGGCAGACCCGTCCGTGCGTCTGTTCCGCCTCGTGCTCTCTGCCAATGTGGCGAAAGTCGTCAAATTGGCCATGAGCCTTTTGGGTATCGAAGTTCCCGAGCGGATGTAAAAGGAACGGCAGATATATTCAGGCTTTCTTTGCCCTGCCGAAGCGGCGTGCCGGCTTGGCCGGTTTCTCGGCTTCGCGGGCAATGATGTCCTGACAATCCTGATAGGTCAGCTTCTCGGGGTCTTGCGTCTTGGCAATCTTGTAGTTGCTGCCTTTATAAGATATGTATGGGCCGTAGCGTCCGTTCATGATTTCCATGTCGGGATCCTCATCGAATTTCTTCAGATGCTTCTTGGCTTCATTCTCCTGCTTGGCCTTGATCAGTTGCACGGCTTCCTCAAGGGTTATGTGCAGCGGATCCATGGTCTTGGGTATTGACGCGTACACCCCTGCATTATAGACATAAGGGCCGAAGCGTCCTGCACCTACAGTCACAGTCTTGCCGCCGTACTCGCCCACGGTGCGCGGCAACCGGAACAGCTCCAGCACCTCGTCCAGCGTGACGGTCTCTATCGACATCTCCTTCTTCAGCTGTGCGAAGCGCGGCTTCTCCTCATCGTCTGCCGAACCTATCTGTGCCATGGGGCCAAAGCGTCCAATCTTCACAGACACCGGTTTGCCTGTCTTCGGGTCGGTGCCGAGCACACGCTCGCCAACCTTGTGTCCCTGCTTCAGAGACATCACCTGCTCCACCTGCGGATGGAAGTCCGTATAGAAATCGCTGATTACGTCTGTCCACTGCACCTGTCCCTCTGCCACTTCATCGAACTGCTTCTCCACGCTGGCGGTGAAGTTGTAGTCGAGTATGCTCGGGAAGCACTCTTTCAGGAAGTCGTTGACCACCAATCCTATGTCTGTCGGCACGAGCTTTCCTTTCTCTGCTCCGCAGGTCTCGGTGCCTGTCTTCTCTGTGATTTTGTCACCCGTCAGGGTTATGATGCCGAAGTCGCGGCGTTCGCCTGCGCGGTCGTCCTTGACCACGTATTCGCGCTTCTGTATTGTCGATATTGTGGGAGCGTAGGTTGACGGACGGCCTATGCCCAATTCTTCGAGTTTCTTCACCAGTCCCGCCTCTGTGTAGCGCGGCGGATGCTGCGTGAAGCGTTCGGTAGCGGTGATGGTGCTGCGTTGCAGTGACTGTCCGACCTTGACAGGCGGCAGCAATGTGCCGTCCGCATCGGCAGCGGCAGCAGCATCGTCGTCCGTTGACTCGCGGTACACCTTCAGGAAACCGTCGAAAGTCACCACCTCACCGGCCGTTGCGAAAGTCTCCGTACTTCCCGTCATGCCGATGGTGATGGTCGTCTTCTCTGTCTCGGCCTCTGCCATCTGCGACGCAATGGTGCGCTTCCATATCAGCTCATACAGACGTTTCTCCTGTGCCGTACCGCTGATGGTGGTGGTCGCTATGTCTGTCGGACGGATGGCTTCATGTGCCTCCTGCGCTCCCTTGGAGTGCGTCGTGAATTGGCGCGGATGCACATACCGCTCCCCCATCGTCTCACCGATCACTTTCTTGCACATCCCTATTGCCAGCCCCGACAGGTTCACCGAGTCTGTACGCATATAAGTGATGTATCCCGATTCATACAGATGCTGCGCCACGAGCATGGTCTGTGCCACGGTAAGTCCTATCTTGCGGCTTGCTTCCTGCTGTAGTGTCGATGTCGTGAACGGTGGAGCCGGATATTTCTTTATGGGGTGCTTCTCAATGTTTGTTATGCTGAAGCCGGCATTGCGGCACAGCTCAAGAAAAGCCTTTGCCTCTTCCTTTGTGGCGAAGCGGTGGTTCAGCTCGGCCTTCATGACAGATGCCTTGCCGTCGCCATCGGTAATGACAAATTCCGCCACAACACGGTAGGCAGCCTTGGGGACGAATGCCTGTATCTCGCGCTCACGGTCGACGATGAGACGCACCGTCACCGACTGCACGCGACCGGCAGAGAGTGCAGGCTTCACCTTCCTCCAAAGCACCGGCGACAGCTCAAAGCCCACGATGCGGTCAAGCACGCGGCGTGCCTGCTGTGCGTTGACCAAGTTGAGGTTTATCGTGCGCGGATGCTCTATGGCCTGCAGTATGGCAGTCTTGGTGATTTCGTGGAACACGATGCGCTTCGACTGTTCCGGCTTCAGCTTCAGCACTTCCGACAGATGCCACGATATAGCCTCTCCCTCGCGGTCTTCATCGGATGCCAGCCACACCATGTCGGCTTTCTTGGCTTCGGCCTTCAGCTCGCTCACGACCTTTGCCTTGTCGGCAGGAATCTCGTATATGGGTTTGAAGCCGTCCTTGACATCTACACTGAAAGCTTTCTGCTTCAAGTCGCGTATATGCCCGAAGCTGGGCATCACCTTATAGTCTTTACCAAGGAATTTGCCAATGGTCTTGGCCTTCGCCGGAGACTCTACAATCACAAGATTCTGCATAAAATGTCCTTTATTCTAAGCCGTTGCCTTACTCAATGGCGGCAAAAGTAGAAACTTTTTTCTCAACACGAAAAAAGAGGGACGATGTTTTTGCATCGCCCCTCCTCTTGTTCTTTCTCGCTTTGTGGCTGACAAATACTTCTCAGTTCTTTGCTGCCTCAAGAGAAGCCTTTCTGAATTGCTTCATAGCCTTCTCAATCTCCAGCGACACCTTGCGGGCACGTGTGCCGGCTGCCTTGTTGCCATTCTCCGCCTGCGCAGCGGCATCCTTCTTGAATGCCTCGTAAGCTGCTGCGATTTGTTCAATAAGCTCTTTCATTGTTATTTACTGAATGATGTTAAACATTGATCTCTGCGGCAAAGATAGGTATCTTTCTTAACTTCCAAGGAAATTAGGCGGATTTTTTAATGTTTCAGCCATTCCTCAGCTACCGTTCAGGCCTCGCTGAGCCTGTAGTCGCCGGCTTCTTCGGTGACGAAAGCCTGCAGTTCGCCCAACGGACGCTCCTTGCCATCGAACTCCACCACCGCCTGCGGCGGATCCAGCGTTACGGTTGCCTTCACTCCGTCCATGCTGTTGAGTGCCTTCTCCACGTGCTTGCGGCAGTTTTGGCACATCATTCCCTCTACCCTGTATGTCTTTTTCATATTGCTTGATGTTTTTGATGTTTTCTTGTAGTCTTCCGTCAGCCTCTTGAACCTGAGCAGCAGGCTGTTGGCCACCACACTGACGCTGCTGAACGCCATGCACGCTCCGCCTATCATCGGGTTCAGCAGGAATCCGTTTATGGGATAGAGCACGCCGGCTGCCACCGGCACGCTGACGGCATTGTAGAAGAATGCCCAGAACAGGTTCTGACGTATCGTCCGCACGGTCAGGCGCGACAGCCGCAATGCCTGCGAAATCTTCGTCAGGTCTGACGATATTATGGTCATGCCCGCCACGTCCATCGCTATGCCGCTTCCACTGCTCATGGCTATGCTGAGGTCGGCTTGTGCCAAGGCTGCACTGTCGTTTATTCCGTCACCGACCATCGCCACCTTGTGCCCCTCCGTCTGTAGCTGCTTTATGTATGCCGCCTTGTCCTGCGGCAGCATGCCTGCCCTTACGTGGCTGATGCCCGCCTGCCGTGCCACCTCATTGGCAGCGGCTTCGTTGTCGCCGGTCAACAGGCAGACATCAATGCCCTGCCTCCGCAGTTCGCTGACAGCCGGTGCCGCCGACGGCTTTATGGCATCGGCAATGCCCATCACAGCCAATGCCCTGCCGTCGCTTGCCACCCACACTAACGTGTGCGCTGTCTCTGCCAACTGCTCGGCCTTGCGCTTGAGGTCAGGGTCTGTGCCTATGCCGTTCATGCGCATCAGCTTGTCATTGCCGACGAGATAGATCCTGCCATCCACTGTGCCGCTCACGCCCATGCCCGCATGGCTTTTGAAGTTGCCGACACCGGCAACTTCCGCGCTGTCATTGCCGACATAGCGGCACACGGCATCGGCAAGCGGATGCTCCGACAGCCGCTCAAGTCGGCTCACGGCTGCAAGCACGGCATCATGGTCTGTCTTGGCAGTGCTCCATACGACATCGGTGACCTCCGGTCGCCCGACGGTCAGGGTGCCTGTCTTGTCAAGCACCACGGTGTCGATGTCCTTTGCCGTCTCCAATGCACCGGCATCCTTTATCAGGATTCCGTTCCGTGCTCCCTTGCCTATCCCCACCATTATGGCCGTGGGCGTTGCCAGTCCCAACGAGCACGGACAGGCAATGATGAGCACCGTCACCAACGCCAGAATGCCGTGCGTCAGACTGTCGGTGGCTCCCGACAGTTGCCATACGACAAACGCCAGCACCGCAATGCCCATTATGACAGGCACGAAGACTGCGGCGACCTTGTCCACCGTCTTCTGCACGGCTGCCTTGCTGCCTTCGGCATCCTGCACCATGTGTATTATCTGCGACAGCAGCGTGTCCGTGCCCACCTTCTGTGCGGTGAAGCGGAAGCTGCCTTTTTGGTTTATGGTACCGGCGAATACCTTCGCCCCTTTCTCCTTGAGCACCGGCACAGGCTCTCCGTTCAGCATGCTCTCGTCCACATACGACGACCCTTCGCTCACCGTGCCATCCACGGCGATGCGCTCGCCCGGACGCACCATGATGACATCCTCCGGCCGTATGTTGTCTACTGCCACTTCCTCCACCTCACCACTGTCTGATATGCGGCTGACCGTGCGTGGCTGTAGCCCCATCAGCTCCCTGATGGCGGAGTTCGCGCTGCTCTTTGCCTTCTCCTCCATGAGCCTCCCCAGCAGGATGAAGCCTATTATCATGCTTGCCGACTCGAAGTAGACGTGCGGCTCAATGCCACGGCTCGTCCATAACTGCGGAAAGAAAAGGTTGAACACGCTGAACAGATAGGCAATGCCGGTGCTGCACGCCACCAACGTGTCCATGTTCGCCGTGCGGTGACGCAGCTGGTGCCACGCGCTGACGTAGAAGCTGCCGCCAAGCCAAAACACCACAGGCGTGGACAGCAGCCACATCACGTGACCGGCATGCGGAATCCTGTCGCGAAACACCATTGAGACAAGCATTATCACTGCCGACACACCCAGTGCGGCAAAGGCGCGGAAGCGCAGTTCCCTCACCTTTCTGTCCTGTGCACGCTCCGCCTCATCCGTGGCGGCATCGTCTGTCAGCAGGTCATAGCCTGCATCCTGCACTGCCTTCCGCAGCGACTGCGACGAGCACTGCTGCGGGTCGAACTCCACCACCGCCATTGCCGTGGCGAGGTTCACCGTGGCATCCTTCACCCCGGGCTGACGGTTCAGCGTCTTGCTCACACGCGCAGCACACGAGGCACAGCTCATGCCGAGCACCGAATATGTTTCCTTTGCCGTATTGGCCATAACACTGTGAGGGATGTTCTCCTTATATAATATACTGCACCTCCTTGAACAGATACGTCCGCTCGCTTCCGGCACCGTCGCGCAGGATGAAGCGTCCGTCGGGCTGCACACCGACAATCTCCGCCATGAACTCGCCGTCCTTGTCGCGATAGCGGTGCATGCCGTGGCGGCGATACAGTGCCTCGTCATACTTCCTTTCAATCATCGCTGCCGTAGCCTCGAAGTCGTGCTCCAGCATGGCATAGTAGCGTGCCGCCGCACTCATGAACCTGCCGAGGAACTCCTGCTTGTCGGTCTCTTGCCCCGTAATCTGCCTGAGCGACACGGGGTTGGGCGCATCGCTGCGGAAGGTTGTCTGGTTGATGTTCACACCGATGCCGCTGATGCAGCGTCCCAAGCGGTTGCCCTGCAGGAACACCTCTATCAGCATGCCTGAAATCTTGCGGTCGTGCCAATAAATGTCATTGGGCCACTTTATCGTTATTCCCGTGGTGTACTGTTCCAGGGTCTCCTTCAGTGCCACGGCATCCGTCTGCGAGATTATGAACTGCCGTCCGGCAGTCACGAATGTCGGGTACAGCACGAAGCTGAACAGCAGGTTCTGTCCGCACTCGCTCTCCCAACTGTTGCCGCGCTGTCCCTTTCCTGCCTGCTGGAACTCGGCAGTCACCGTCGTGAAGTCTGCCACGCGGTCGTCTGCCTCCACGCACAGACTGTTCAGGTAGTTGCTCGTCGAGTCCACGGTCTGTAGCTTCACAAGCCTGTATGCCGGTTTCCCGTTGTCGTCGGTATTCATAGTTTCTCTCTCTCCTTATTCGGTATAGTCCGCCCTCCGGCATGCGCTGCCTCGCCGCTGCACGGAGTGGGGATGGAAGGCGTCTTCTATCAGCGTGACGGCACAATCGCCGTCTGTCCCGACCACGGTCAGTATGTCGAAGTGAACCACGCGCAGCACGTCACGCGCCTTCAGGTAGGCATTGGCAGCCCTCACGATGTGCATCCGTTTCTTGCTGTCCACAGCGTCCTGCGGTTCCTGCCACTCGGCACTGCTGCGTGTCTTCACCTCCACGATGTGCATCTCGTTGTCCTTGACAGCCACGATGTCTATCTCGTGGCGGTCGCCATCGTGCCAGTTGCGTTCCAGAATCACAAACCCGTTGTCCTCCAGATATGCCGCCGCCACAATCTCGCCGTATGTGCCTGTACTGTTGTGCTTTGCCATTGACGCTTCAGCCTTTCTTGTCCGCAAAAATAATACATTTATCATTCCGCGTCCGGAACGCAAGGCGTATATTTGCCCTCGCTATGGACGACAACTACTACATGAAACAGGCCTTGCAAGAAGCACGCAAGGCATTCGACCGCGATGAGGTGCCTGTCGGTGCCGTCGTCGTGTGCCGCGACCGCATCATTGCCCGCGCCGGCAACATGACCGAAGCCCTTACCGATGTCACCGCACACGCAGAGATGCAGGCCATCACCGCCGCTGCCGCAGCCTTGGGCGGCAAGTACCTCACCGACTGCACGCTCTACGTCACCGTGGAGCCTTGCATCATGTGCGCCGGAGCCATCGGGTGGGCGCAGACGGGACGGCTGGTCTACGGAGCTGCCGACCCCAAACGCGGCTACAGCCGCTTCTCTCCCTCAGCCCTTCATCCCAAGACCGAGGTCATCGGCGGCGTCATGGAGGATGACTGTGCCGCTCTCATGAAGGCGTTCTTCGCGCAGAAGCGTGCACAGCAGAGCTAAACCGACGCTCTCTTTCCTCTGCCGTTCAGAAACGTTTATAAACTGTTTACAAACCGTTCAGGAACCGTTCAGAAAAAGCCTGTTCCTGTTCAGAAACCTTCATTTCTGAACAGTTCCGTTCAGTAATTCCGTGTTTGCCCGAGAAGGCACCCTATGGATGCCCATTCTAAGGGTCTAAGGATGGGCATTCATAGCACCT
>CAVDAU010000059.1:0-11834 GCA_963607015.1 Streptococcaceae bacterium | reverse complement strand
TGCTCGGATGGTGGAATCGGTAGACACGAGGGACTTAAAATCCCTTGGCTATTGCAGCTGTGTGGGTTCAAGTCCCACTCCGAGTACGCAGAGGATGACAAAGAAGCTCAGGCTTGCAGCCTGAGCTTCTTTGTCTTTTTTCTACAAGGGGAGAGCCGTCAGATACCGGCACCGTCGAGCAACTTCAGATAGAGGCTGATGGCCTGCTCCATCTCGCTCAGGCAGATGAACTCGTCGGCAGTGTGGCTGCGGCTGCTCTGTCCCGGTCCGAGCTTCATGGAGGGGAAGGGCATCAGTGCCTGGTCCGACAGCGTGGGCGAGCCGAACGGCACGCACCCCAACGCCCGCGCCCGCATCAGAAGGGGGCTGTCGGCAGGGGTCATCGACGAGTTGAGACGGAAAGAACGGGCGGTGGCTGTGGACGTTATGTGTCGGCACACTTCGTCGAAAATCTGCCTGTTGGTGTAACACTCATTGCTTCTGATGTCGACCACGAAGGTGCAGCGGTCGGGCACCACATTGTGCTGCGTACCGGCACCGATCATCGTCACCGTCATCTTCACCGGTCCGAGGAGGTTGCTCTGCTCGGGGAACCGGTAGGTGCTGAACCACTCTATGTCCTTCATGGCCTTGTAGATGGCGTTGATGCCCTCGTCCCTGGCGGCATGGCCGGACTTGCCGTGTGCCTCCACGTCGAGCACCATCAGTCCTTTCTCTGCCGTGGCAGGCTGCATGCCTGTCGGTTCGCCGACGATGGCGAAAGCTATTGGCGGCAGCTCGGGCAGCACGCTCTCGATGCCGCCATGCCCCGACACCTCTTCCTCGCAGGAGGCGAGGAACACGAGGTTGTAGCTCTGCGGCGTATCCTTCAGTTCCAGGAACACGCGAAGCAGGCAGACCAGTCCGCCACCATCGTCGTTGCTCCCCAAACCGTAGATGCGGTCGCCCTCGACGGAGTGTCTGAAAGGATCGCGCTGCCAGCCACTGACAGGCTTCACGGTATCTATGTGGGCATTGAGCAGCAGCGTGGGCCTGCTGCCGTCGAAGCCCTGTGCCACGCACCACACATTGTTGCCTTTCCTATGCGTGGGCAGTCCGTGTCCCTCCATGTAGGCCTGCAGGCAGTCGGCTGCCGCCTGCTCGTCGCGGCTCGTCGACGGAATGTCTATCAGCCTTGTCAGCAGCTCCGCTGCCTCTGCCGCCATGCGGTGTGTATCGCGTTCCATGATTGTTTTCTCCCTCGTTCTTTACTGATGTCCTGTCGCCGCAAAGGTATGCAATTGTTGTCGCCGTGGAGCAACAAAAGAGAGGAAATGCAATTTGGTTTCATCTGAAACCGCTAACTTTGCCGCGCAAAACAAAAAACACACCGGCTTTAGAGATACATAACAAGAATATGACTATTCGGCATTTATCTGAATTGGTGCGCCGCCAGACCGAGAAATATGGCGACAGGAAATCGGCATTGAGGTATCGCGACGACGCTCGCGGTGTTTGGGTGCCCGTCTCATGGAAGCAGTTTGAGCAGCGCGTCAACGAGACTGCCAACGCCATGGCCGTGATGGGCATTGAGGAAGAGGAGAACGTGGGCATCTTTTCGCAGAACATGGTGGAGAGTTTCTACGTGGACTTCGCCAACTTCTGCAACCGCGCGGTGACGGTGCCGCTCTATGCCACCAGCTCCGCCTCACAGGCGCAATACATCATCAACGACACGGCCATGCGCCTGCTGTTCGTCGGTGAGCAGTATCAGTATGACACCGTCTTCTCAAGCCTGGCACACTGCCACACGCTTCAGCACATCGTGATATACGACCCTGCTGTCAAGCGCGACCCGCGCGACACGATATCCATCTATTTCGACGAGTTCATCAGCAAGGGAAAAGGACTGCCGATGAACGACATAGTGGAAGCCCGCCGTGCCAAAGGCACTCCCGAGGATCTGATGAACCTCCTCTACACCTCGGGCACCACGGGCGAGCCGAAGGGCGTGATGCTGACGCACGCCAACATCATAGAGCAACTGCGGACACACCACATGCGGCTCACAAACATGAACGACAGCGACGTGTCGCTCAACTTCCTGCCGCTGACGCACGTCTTCGAGCGCGGATGGTGCTACATCTGCCTGAACGAGGGCATCGAGATCTGCGTCAACAAGCACCCGCAGGACGTGCAGCGTGCCATGAAGGAGGTGCATCCGTCGCTGATGTGCAGCGTGCCGCGCTTCTGGGAGAAGGTCTATATCGGCGTGAAGGAGAAGATAAACGAGCAAAGCCCCGTGATGAAAAGAATCATGCTCGATGCGATAGCCACCGGCAAGAAGCACAACATAGACTACCTGAGCAAGGGAAAGAAGCCGCCCATGCTGCTCAGCATGAAGTACAGGCTCTACGACAAGACCGTCTTCTCGCTGCTGAAGCGCACTCTGGGACTGGAGAATGCAAAGTTCTTCCCCACGGCAGGGGCTGCCGTGGCCACCGAGGTCTGTGAGTTCACACATTCGGTGGGAATATACATGATGGTCGGGTACGGACTTACGGAGTCCACCGCCACCGTCAGCAACTTCCCGCCCGACCGCTTCGTGATGGGTTCCGTAGGCGAGCTTATCGACGGGCTGGAGGTCAAAATCGGTGAGGACGACGAGGTGCTGCTGCGCGGCAAGACCATCATGAAGGGCTACTACAAGAAGCCCGAAGCCAACGCCAAGGCCTTTGATGCCGATGGATATTTCCACACGGGCGACACCGGACGGCTCGAAGGCCGCACGCTGTTCCTGAAAGAACGCATCAAGGATCTCTTCAAGACATCGAACGGCAAATACATCAGCCCACAGGCCATCGAGGCGAGCCTCTCGATAGACAAGTTCATCGACCAGGTGGCGGTCATTGCCGACGGGCACAAGTTCGTCTCCGCACTTGTGGTGCCGAATTACGGTGAGGTGAAGGAATATGCACGGCAGAACGGCATCGAGTGCGCAGACACGACATCGCTACTGGCCGACAAGCGGATAAAGGATCTCTTTCAGGCACGCATAGACACACTGCAGCAGCAGTATGCACACTACGAGCAGATAAAACGCTTCACACTGCTGCCGCAACCGTTCAGCATGGAACGGGGCGAAATAACAAACACGCTGAAACTGCGCCGCTCCGTGGTAGCCGAAAATTACAAGGAGGTTATTGCTAAAATGTACGAAGATTGATATCTTCGCACCAAAATAGCTTTTGCCTATACATATAATATATGATCACCACAGACCAACTGAAAGACATACAGCAACGCACCGAGGCGTTGGACAAATATCTCGACATCGACAGCAAGAAGATGCAGCTCGAAGAGGAACAGCTGCGCACGCAGGATCCCGACTTCTGGACAGACAAGAACGCCGCCGAGGTGCAGATGAAGAAAGTCAAGGAACTGCAGAAGTGGGTGGACGGATACAAGGAGGTGAAGTCGCTGACCGACGAGGTGCAGCTGTCGCTGGAGTTCTATAAGGACGAGATGGTGACCGAAGAGGACGTTGACACGGCATACGCCAAAGCCGTGGCTGCCATCGAAGCCTTGGAGATGAAGAACATGCTGCGCGACGAGGCCGACGACATGGACTGCGTGCTCAAGATAAACTCCGGTGCCGGAGGCACGGAGAGTCAGGACTGGGCAAATATGCTGATGCGTATGTATCTGCGGTATGCCGAGACTCACGGCTACAAGACCGCCATCGCCAATCTTCAGGAGGGCGACGAAGCCGGCATCAAGACGTGTACCATCGAGATTCAGGGCGGCTATGCCTATGGCTACCTGAAGGGGGAGAACGGAGTACACCGGTTGGTGCGCGTCTCTCCGTATAATGCGCAGGGCAAGCGCATGACATCATTCGCGTCGGTATTCGTCACGCCGTTGGTAGATGACACCATCGAGGTGAAGGTAGATATGGCCAGGGTGTCGTGGGACACGTTCCGCTCGAGCGGTGCCGGCGGACAGAACGTCAACAAGGTGGAGTCGGGTGTGCGCCTGCGCTATCAGTTCAAAGACCCCTATACCGGCGAGGAAGAGGAGATATTGGTAGAGAACACCGAGACGCGCGACCAGCCCAAGAACCGCGAGAACGCCATGCGACAGCTCAAGTCGATCCTCTACGACAAGGAGCTGAAGCACCAGAACGAGGAGAAAGCCAAGGTGGAAGCCGGCAAGAAGAAAATCGAATGGGGTTCGCAGATTCGCAGTTACGTCTTCGACGACCGCCGCGTGAAGGATCACCGCACCGGCTACCAGACCAGCGATGTCAACGGGGTGATGGACGGCGAGATCGACGGATTCATCAAAGCATACCTCATGGAGTTCGCAGGACAGAATCAGGAGAAACTTTAAAATCTACATACTATGTCATCAATCGCAAGGAAAAACAAGAGGACTCTCAGAGAGAAGAAGGAAGAGAAGCAGGGCAAGCAGATACTGGTGGGCTTCGCCATTGCAGCCATCGTCCTGGTGGTGCTGATGTTCATGTGGTATTCGCAGCAGTAAGGCGCGGCGTTCGGTCTGCAAACCACACACACATACCCCACACACAGATGCCTCAAGAAATAGAACGCAAGTTTCTCGTCACCACAGATGCCTATCGCGACATGGCGGCATCGAGCAGCCACATCGTGCAGGGCTACATCTGTAGCGACGGAGGTCGCACCGTGCGTATCCGTCTGCGCGACGCACGCGCTTTCATCACCATAAAAGGGCCTTCGGACAAGGCCGGACTGAGCCGCTATGAGTGGGAGATGGAGATTGCAGCTTCCGACGGGCGCGAGCTGATGCGGCTGTGCCGGCCGGGGGTAATCGACAAGAGACGTTACCTCGTGCCGTGGGGCAACCACACGTTTGAGGTCGATGAGTTCTACGGCGACAATCAGGGACTGGTAGTTGCCGAGGTGGAACTCACGGCAGAAGACGAACCTTTCGAGCGTCCGCCATTCTTGGGACGCGAGGTGACAGGCGACCGCCGCTACTATAACTCTCACCTGCAGCAGAAGCCATACACGCAGTGGGAGTGATGCATCTCAAGCCATAACGATACCATCATCCGATTTGAATAATGTCCAGAGCACGGTTCTCTGCCGCCTCCATGATTTCGCGCTCGCCGGGACCTTTGTCATTGATGCCGCAGAGATGCAGCACGCCGTGGATGATGACGCGGTGCAGTTCCTGGGCATAGGGCGTCGAGAGCTGGAGACTGTTTGAACGCACGGTATCAAGGCTGATGAAGATCTCGCCGTCGAGGCGATTTCCCTCGCAGTAGTCGAAAGTGATGATGTCGGTATAATAGTCGTGCCGGAGATATTGGCGGTTGACGGAGAGAATTTCATCGTCGGAGCAGAAATAATATGTTATCCTGCCCACACGGCGACCGTAGCTCTCTGCCACGCGGGCTATCCAGTCGCTGACAGCCGGCCGGTCAATGTCGGGCATCGGGACATCTATGGTGTTGAAACTGATAGTCATATATATTAGTATATTCGTTTCCCTGTATTCCCTTAATAGAAGAACATGTAGCTGAACAGTATTCCCGCAATGATGCCGGACAGGTCGGCAAGCAGTCCGCAGCCGACGGCATTGCGCGTCTTGCTGATTCCCACGCTGCCGAAATAGACGGCAAGGATGTAGAACGTGGTGTCTGAAGCTCCGCGCAGCACGCAGCTCATGCGTCCGACGAGTGTGTCGGCACCATACTGCTGCATGGTGTCTATCATCAGTCCGTTGGCAGCACTGCCGCTGAGGCTCTTCATCAGTCCTGTGGGCAGGGCTTTCACGAAGCCGGTGTCAATGCCGAGCAGTGCCACAAGACTGCCGATGGCATCGACAAGCAGGTCGAGAGCACCCGAAGCGCGAAATACGCCAATGCCCACAAGAAATGCCACAAGATAGGGAATGATGCGCACGGCAGTGGTGAATCCTTCCTTTGCACCCTCGATAAAGGCATCATAGACATTGATCTTCTGTTTCAAGCCCCATAGGATGAAAGCTATGATGATGCTGAAGAGCAATATGTTGGCGATGAGCGTTGACCATGTGCCCATGGACTCGCGGTCGACGCTGAGGAAGAGCCACATCAGTGCACTGAACAGCAGTGCAATACCGAGCGCAAGGAACATGATGGGGCGGCACAGCAGATTGATGCGCTGCGAGATGCTGACCACAAGCACACCGACGGTGGTGCTGACACCGCTGGTCAACAGCGTAGGTATGAAGATGTCGGTGGGTTGCGCTGCACCCATTTGCGAGCGGTAGAGCATTATGCTGATGGGGATGAGCACCAGTCCGGAGGTGTTGATGACAAGGAACATAATCATGGGATTGGAAGCCGTGTCCTTGTGCGGATTGAGGTCCTGTAGCTGCTTCATGGCCTTCAGTCCCAGCGGCGTGGCGGCATTGTCCAGCCCCAGCATATTGGCACTCAGATTCATGAAGATGGAGCCGAGGGCAGGATGTCCTTTCGGAATATCGGGAAACAGGCGGCACATCACGGGACTCAGGAGACGCGAGAGCGAGCCTATCAGTCCGCTAAGTTCTCCGACCTTCATCAGTCCGAGCCAAAGGGACAGAAGTCCGGTGAGTCCGATGGCAATCTCGAACGCCGAGCGCGATGAGCTGAAAGTGGCATCGATGAGCTGTGTGAAGATATTGGTATCGCCTGTCAGCAGCAGCTTGGCAAGAGCCACGATGAAAGCCACTACGAAAAAGCCTATCCAAATGTAGTTCAGTATCATGCGTTGTCCACAGCGGGTTGTTTCTCCTCACAAAAGTAGGCATATCTTTCCGCCTCACGATGTTTTTTCATAATTTTGTTTTCAAATAAGGTTATCACACTATACAGATGACATCAGATTCTTTTGATATACGCGACCATCAACTGACAAGCTCGGAGAAGGAGTTTGAGAATGCACTGAGACCGTTGCACTTCGAAGACTTCAACGGACAGGACAAGGTGGTGGACAATCTGCGTGTGTTCGTGAAGGCGGCACGCATGAGGGGCGAGTCGCTCGACCACGTGCTGCTGCACGGCCCTCCGGGATTGGGAAAGACGACACTGAGCAACATCATCGCCAACGAGTTGGGCGTGGGAATAAAGATAACGTCGGGACCCGTGCTGGACAAGCCGGGCGACCTTGCCGGCATACTGACAAGTTTGGAGACAAACGACGTGCTCTTCATTGACGAGATTCATCGTCTGTCGCCCGTCGTGGAGGAGTTCCTCTACTCGGCGATGGAGGACTACCGTATCGACATAATGATAGACAAAGGTCCGTCGGCACGCAGCATACAGCTGGACTTGAATCCTTTCACACTGGTTGGTGCAACGACACGCAGCGGACTGCTGACGGCACCGCTGCGGGCACGCTTCGGCATCAACCTGCATCTCGAATACTACGACGAGGATGTGCTGCAACGCATCATCGAGCGTTCGGCACAGATTCTCGGGGTCAGGATTGACGATGATGCCGCAGTGGAGATTGCACGCCGCAGCCGTGGTACGCCGCGTATTGCCAATGCCCTGCTCCGCCGCGTGCGCGACTTCGCACAAGTGAAGGGGACGGGCAATATCGACCTGAAGATTGCACGCTATGCACTGGAGGCTCTGAACATCGACAAGTACGGGCTTGACGAAATCGACAACAAGATTCTGCTGACGATAATAGACAAGTTCGGCGGCGGTCCCGTTGGACTGAGCACCATCGCAACGGCTTTGGGTGAAGACCCCGGCACAATAGAAGAGGTCTACGAACCGTTCCTGATAAAGGAGGGCTTCGTGAAGCGCACACCGCGCGGACGCGAGGTGACCGATTTGGCTTTCCGGCATTTGGGACGCGTGCGCCACATCAAGGGCGACGGCAATGGTCAGCAGCGCGATTTGTTCGACGACGGCCGACAGTAGCATTGAAGAGACATATAAACGCAGAGACCGCAAGAGACAGGAGGATAAAAGAGATTGGCAAACTTGAAGTCTTTGGCTAAGGACACCGCCATCTATGGTGTCAGCAGTATTGTGGGCAGGTTCTTGAACTATCTGCTTGTGCCCGTCTACACCATGGCTCTGCCTGCCGGTGGCGGCGGATATGGCGTGGTGACCAACATATATGCGTGGGTGGCACTGACGCTGATTGTCCTGACGTGCGGCATGGAGACGGGATTCTTCCGCTTTGCCAATAACGGGAAGGACGACGCAAGGAAAGTCTACAGCACATCACTGACATTTGTGGGCTTGCTGTCATTGGCATTTCTCGCTATCGGGTTGTCGTTGTTGCAGCCCATTGCCACGCTGCTGGGCTATGAGGCGCACCCGTGGTATGTAGGGATGATGATGGCCGTTGTGGCGATGGATGCCATTCAGAGCATACCGTTCGCCTATCTGCGCTTCAAGCGCAAGGCTCTGCGCTTTGCGGGATTGAAGCTGCTGTTCATCTTCCTCAACATCGCACTGAATCTGGTATATTACGTAGTCTTGCGGGGACAGGATGTCGGCAAGGCTTTCCTGATCAACCTCGTATGTACCTCGGCGATAATGCTGTGCATGATACCCGAGCTGCGCGTGTTCCGCCCGACGTGGGATGCCGGACTGATGCGCCGCATGGTGAAATATTGTATGCCGCTGCTGGTGCTGGGCATTGCCGGAATACTGAACCAGGTGGCAGACAAGATCATCTTCCCTTACGTCTATCCCGACAAGGCACAGGGCATCGTCGAGCTTGGCATCTACGGAGCGTGTGTGAAGATTGCAATGATAATGGCCATGCTGACGCAGGCGTTCCGCTATGCCTATGAGCCGTTCGTCTTCGGCAAGAGCCGCGACAAGGACAACCGCGAGACCTATGCTGCCGCGATGAAGTTCTTCATCATCTTCACGCTGCTTGCTTTCTTGGCGGTGGTGTTCTATCTTGACATACTGCGCTACATCATCGGGCGCGATTATTGGGCAGGACTGAAGGTGGTGCCCGTAGTGATGATGGCAGAAATCTTCATGGGCATCTATTTCAACCTGTCGTTCTGGTACAAGCTGATCGACCGGACACGTTGGGGAGCCTACTTCTCGTTGATTGGCTGTGCCACGCTGATAGCGATAAACATCATCTTCATTCCGCGTTATGGCTACATGGCGTGTGCATGGGCCGGATTCGGAGGCTACGGTGTTGCCATGGTGTTGAGCTACGTAGTGGGACAGCGCAAGTATCCGATACGCTATGACCTCAAAGGTATTGCCGTTTACGTGCTTCTCGCCGCAGCTCTGTATGCTTTGAGTGCAGCGGTGCAAATAGACAGTCTGTGGCTTCGTATGGCTTTCCGCACGCTGCTGCTGATGATATTCGCGGCATACATCGTGAAGAAAGACCTGAAGAAAAGTGTTGGGCGTTGAACGTGTTACGTTTCGTGTGTTACATGATAGATATGAGACACGTTCAACGTAAAACGGACTATGGGTTCATGTGCCGGCGAACTAATAGTTCAAGTGGCAATGAACTAATAGTTCAAGTGCCAATGAACTAATAGTTCATTTTTTCAGGCTAAGGCGTGCGGTCTGCACCATCACTTCTTGCGTCTCTTCTTCATCGGCTTTGCCCATCCGCCTTCGCTGAAGTCCGGTTCATCGCCGACGAGCCAATTGTTGTTGCCTCCTTCATGCTCAAAGAACTGCTTCCAGTCGTCCTTGCGGCTGTGCGTATTGGTTCTGTTGCGGTTGCGCTCGCGTGCAGCCATTTCCTTTTTGGAGAATATCTGTCCGTCGCTGTTGCCGCGCTCGTCTGCCGTCCACCGGTTCTCACTGCGCCTCTCCCTATCTGCAGTCTGTCGTCCGCGACGCTCTTCGTTGCGTCTGTTCCCGTGCTTGCGCTCACCGTTGCGGTCTTTGTCTGCGGCTTTTCCTGCGGTATCTCCGGCAATCTCGACATTGACCTGACGGTCGCCGAACTTGGCGCGTGACATTCCGCGAACCACATCATCGGCACTGTTCTCATCGACCTCGAAGAACGAGTAGGTCTTCATCAGGTCGATGCGCCCGATGTTCACATGATCGCCCTTTACGTTGCGGTTGATCATGCCCATGATGTCATTAGGACGCAGGCCGTCCATCTTTCCGAGGTTTATGAACAGCCGCTTGTAGCCCTCTTCCGCCTTGCGGTCGCGTCCGTCCCTGCTTCTGCCCTCGCCTCTCTTGCCTTCACCTCTCTTACGGTCGCGCTTGCGGTCACCGTTGTCAAGCTCAATGTCCTTGCGGTCATGATAATAGTTGAGGAAACGGTTGAACTCCATCGACACCATGCGCTTTATCACGTCCTCCTTGTCCAGCCAGTCGAGCTTGCGGAGCACTTCCGGCATGAACTCGGCTATCTCCTCCTCGTTCACCTGCACCTTCTCCAAGTTGTCGATGACCTTCATCAGTTGCTTCTTGCAGATTTCCTTGCCTGTAGGCATCTCGCCCTGCCGGAACTCCTGCCCGATCACCTTTTCTATCTGCCGGACCTTGCCTTTCTCGCGCAGGTTGATGATGGCAATTGATGTACCCTTCTTGCCGGCACGCCCTGTGCGTCCGCTGCGGTGGGTGTAGTATTCGATGTCGTCGGGCAGTCCGTAGTTGATGACGTGTGTCAGGTCGTCGACATCCAGTCCTCGGGCAGCCACGTCGGTAGCCACAAGCAACTGCAGATGGCGCAGACGGAACTTCTGCATCACGAGGTCGCGAGCCGCCTGCGACAGCTCGCCATGCAGTGCGTCGGCGTTATAGCCTTCCTGCATCAGTTTGTCGGCAATCTCCTGCGTCTCAAGACGAGTGCGGCAGAAGATGATGCCGTAGATATTCGGGTAGAAGTCGACGATGCGCTTCAGCGTCTCATACTTGTCTTTGGCATGAACGCAGAAGACCACGTGGTTGACGTTCGCCGTGCCCTCGTTCTTGCGTCCTATGGTTATCTCCTTCGCGTCGTGCAGATAGTTCTTGGCAATCTTCTCTATCTCCTTGCTCATCGTCGCACTGAACATCAGCGTCGAACGCTGCTGCGGCACGGCATCGAGAATGGCGTTCAGGTCTTCGGTGAATCCCATGTCAAGCATCTCATCGGCCTCATCGAGGACGACGTTCTTCACGCTGTCCAGCTTCACCACATTGCGGCGCATAAGGTCGAGCAGACGGCCCGGAGTGGCAACGATGACGTGCACGCCTTGCTTGAGACTGCGTATCTGGCTCTCGATGGACGAACCTCCGTAGACAGGGAGCACACGGACACCGTCAAGATAGCGGGAGAAATCCTTAAGGTCACTCGCTATCTGGAGGCACAACTCACGTGTGGGGCTGAGGATGAGGCTCTGCGGCACGACGATGCTTGCGTCAATCTTCTGAAGAACGGGCAGACCGAAAGCGGCAGTCTTGCCTGTACCCGTCTGCGCCAATGCCACGACATCGCTGTCGCCACTCAACAGATAAGGTATAACCTCTTCCTGTACAGGCATAGGATATTCGAAGCCAAGCTCCGTCACAGCCTTGCAAATCTCGGGGCTCACGCCCAGCTCTTCAAAAGTCTTCATGTATGATGATTGTTATTGTCTTGTTCTGAAACAGGGCGCAAAGGTACGCATTTTCCCGATACGCCGTCTGCGCCCCACGCATTTTATCGCGTTTGGCCACACGGCTCTTTCATTTATCCATATCCCGTGGCGTGAATATCGGTGTTGGGTGTTGGGCGTTGTAACGCATTGAAAATCAGCGTCTCCATGGCTGTACGTCCACAGGTTCTATGGCTGTACGTCCACAGGTTCTATGGCTGTACGTCCACAAGTCTATGGCTGTACGTCCACAG
>CAVDAU010000058.1:0-11834 GCA_963607015.1 Streptococcaceae bacterium | reverse complement strand
CCGATTGTCATCACAATCGATTTTAATCTTGCGCAAGAATTGCTCCAATCTTGCGGAAGAATTGTTTTGGTCTTGAGCAAGAACTGCTCATATCCTGTGGCGTGTGTGCCTCACTCTCTCCAAGCAAGTGGTACTTGCTTTATGCACGCTACGGATCGTGAGCGGCGATGTTATTTGGCAGAAAAGCTTTTGCCGTTAACGGTGCTTTCCCTACTTTTACGCAGTGAAAAGAAAAACATCTGCAACACAATGGCGACACTCATAGAACGTTTCCTTAAATACGTCAGTTTCGACACGCAGTCGAGCGAAGACAGCGGCGTGACACCCAGTACCCGCGGACAGATGAAGTTGGCAGAATATCTGCGCGACGAGTTGCAGGCTTTGGGGCTGCACGATGTCTGTCTCGATGCCGACGGCTACCTTTATGCCACGCTGCCCGCCAACATCAACGATGCCGGCGTGCCCGTGGTGGGTTTCATCTCGCATTTGGACACATCGCCCGATGCTGCAGGGAAGGACATCCGTCCGCGCATCGTGCGGAACTACGACGGCGGTGACATCGTGCTCAATGAGGCGCAGGGCATAGTCCTCTCGCCCGGGAGATTTCCCGAAATCCTCGACCATAAGGGCGAAGACATAATCGTCACCGACGGGACCACGCTGCTCGGAGCCGACGACAAGGCCGGCATTGCCGAGATAGTCTCTGCCGCAGTCTATCTGCAGGAGCATCCCGAGATAAAGCACGGCAAGGTGCGCATCGCCTTCAATCCCGATGAGGAGATAGGGCTTGGTGCGCACAAGTTCGATGTGGAGCGTTTCGGCTGTGACTTCGCCTACACCATGGACGGCGGTGAGGTGGGGGAGATAGAGTATGAGAACTTCAATGCCGCATCGGCACGGCTGACGTTTACCGGCCGCAATGTCCACCCCGGCACAGCCAAGAACAAGATGATAAACTCCATTCGCGTGGCAAGCCGCTTCATCTCCATGCTGCCCAGCCACGAGACACCCGAGCACACCGAAGGCTATGAAGGCTTCTACCACATCACATCGTTTGAGGGCAATGTAGAGAAGACGACCGTCAGCTACATCATCCGCGACCATAGCCGCGACCGCTTCGAGAGCCGCAAGCGCGAATTTCAGCACTTGGCAAACAAGATAAACGGCGAATATGGCGAAGGCACGGTGACGCTTGAGATGCACGACCAATACTACAACATGCGCGAGAAGATAGAGCCGGTGATGTATATCATCGACATAGCCAAGGAAGCCATCAGACAGGTGGGCGTGGAGCCGCAGGTCAAGGCCATCCGCGGCGGCACCGACGGTGCGCAGCTCTCGTTCAAGGGACTGCCGTGTCCGAACATCTTTGCCGGAGGCATGAACATGCACGGGCGTCATGAGTACGTGCCCGTTCAGAGCATGGAGAAAGCCATGATGGTGGTGGTGCGCATCGCCGCACTCGTGGCACAGCGGCGCACCGGCAAGTAAGGACACAGAAATCAGCAATCAAACACAATAGGAAGACAAATAAGAGAGAGAGATTATGAAGACAACTCCATTTACCGAGAGGCACATTGCCTTGGGTGCAAAGATGCACGAGTTCGCGGGCTACAACATGCCGATAGAGTACCCGACAGGAATCATCAAGGAACACATGACCGTTGTCGAGGGCGTGGGCGTGTTCGACGTTTCCCACATGGGCGAGTTTTGGGTCACAGGGCCTAACGCATTGGCGTTCCTGCAGAAGGTGACATCAAACAACGTTGCGGCACTTGTCCCCGGACAGGCACAATACACCTGCTTCCCCAACGAGCAAGGCGGCATCGTGGACGACCTGATCGTCTACTACTGGGAACCGGACAAATACCTGCTGGTGGTCAATGCCGCCAATATCGACAAGGACTGGAACTGGTGCGTGAGCCACAACAGCGACGGCGCAGAGCTGCACAACGCGTCTGACGAGACGGCGCAGCTGGCGGTGCAGGGTCCCAAGGCAGCGGCAGCATTGCAGAAGCTCACGGCTGTCGACCTCAGCTCCATCCCGTACTATCACTTCAGCCACGGCGAGCTGGCAGGCGTTCCCGATGTCATAATCTCAAACACCGGCTACACCGGTGCCGGTGGCTTCGAGCTGTACTTCAGCCCCAAGGATGCCGACAAGGTGTGGGATGCCGTGTTCGATGCCGGCAAGGAGTTCGGCATTGCGCCGATAGGTCTCGGAGCACGCGACACGCTGCGCCTCGAGATGGGCTATTGCCTCTATGGCAACGACCTTAACGACACCACGTCGCCCATCGAAGCCGGCTTGGGATGGATCACCAAGTTCGTCGACGGCAAGGACTTCACCAACCGTGCCGAGCTGGAACGTCAGAAGAAAGAGGGCGTCAGCCGCAAGCTCGTAGGCTTCGAACTGATAGACCGCGGCATTCCGCGCGACCACTATCAGATACTCAATGCCGACGGTGAGCCGATTGGCGTCGTCACCTCGGGCACCATGTCGCCGACACGCAAGATAGGCATTGGCATGGGCTATGTGCAGACCGCCTTCAGCAAGGCCGGTACGCCCATCCTGATAGACGTGCGCGGACGCAAGCTCAAAGCCGTCGTTGCCAAGCCGCCGTTCCGCAAGAACTGATGGGAAGTATATATATAATGTATAGCGATTGAGCTGTGAGGGTCTTTCTGAGTGCAGACCTTTACAGCTCGATTGCTTTCAGCAAGTCTTCAAAAGAGGTGCAGTCCAGGACTTGTCCGCCGCGCTTCAGCCGGAGATCGTTTCTTGATGCCGCCTCTATGCGCATGTCGCAGTGCTCATCGTCCGCAGGCAGGATGTTGAACCCGTGTCGTCTCAAGGCGTTCAGCGTCCAGTGCATCAGGGTTTTGTCTTCGCAAACCACGGAGATGCCCCGTCCTCCGCAGACCGTTGGACTGTAGGAACCGCTGTCATAGTCGAAGCAGATGCCTTTGTTGTCGAACAGGCTGTCCATGTGTCCTGCCAGCACCAGGTCTTCGGTCTCGCCGCACAACATTCCGTGTCCTGCCGAGAGCAGCCACAGGCGGTCGGCAAGCGTCAGAGCCTGCTCAATGTCGTGCGTCGACAGCAGAATGGCTTTGCCCTGCTCTGCCGCAAGGCGGTGCAGCAGATTCATTATCTCGATGCGGCTCACCACGTCGAGGAAGGCCGTAGGCTCGTCGAGCAGTATCAGCGGACACTCCTGCACTAATGCTTTGGCAATCATTGCCTTCTGCCGCTCGCCGTCCGACAGCTCCGCCACGTAGCTCTGCCTCTTGTGGCTGATGCCCACATTCTCCAATGCCTCGTCTATTATGCGCCTGTCTTCCTTCCGCAGACGGCCGAAGAAGCCCGTGTGCGGCTGTCGTCCCAATCCCGCCAACTCGTAGACGGTCAGCCCGCCGGCAAATGTCTTGTCTGTCAGCACCACGCCTATCGTGCGCGAACGTTCCCGCTCGGTATATTCCGACAGAGGCTTGCCCATCACCGTCAGCTCGCCTCCGAGAGCCGGTTGTGAGGCCGACAGTGTGCGCAGCAGTGTGGACTTGCCTGCGCCGTTGGCTCCGAGCAGACACGTCAGTTCGCCCTGCCGCAGGCTGAAGCTGAGGTCGCTGTGCACGGTGTGTACCTTATGGTCCGTGCGGTATCCGATGCTGAGTGCGTGTGCTGTGATTGCTGCGTTGTGTTCCATCTCTTTCTCCCGGTGTGTATCAGTTGAAGTACTGTATGCGGCGTTGGTTCACGATGACGTAGATAATCACCGGTGCTCCCAAGAACGGTGTCACGGCATTCAGCGGAATGATGCCTGACTCGCCGGGCAACAGGCAGATGAGATTGCACAGCAGTGCAATGGCGCATCCCGTCAGCATCGTCACCGGCAGCAGTGAGTTGTGGTTGGAGGTGCCGAGCATCAACCGTGCTATGTGCGGCACAGCCAGCCCGATGAACGACACAGGCCCGCAGAATGCCGTTGCCGCAGCCGTCAGTATGCCCGTGGCGACGAGCAGCATGTTGCGCGTGCGCCTGATGTTGATGCCGAGGTTCTCGGCATAGCGGTCGCCCAATAGCAGTGCGTTGAGCGGCTTTATCAGCATCAGTGCCAGTGCCAGTCCTATCAGAATCAGCGAGGAGAAGTAGGGCAGTTGCTGCATCGACAGACCGCTGAAGTTGCCCAATCCCCAGATGGTGTATGAGTGTACGCCCTCGGCGGTGGCGAAGAAGTTCAGCAGCGAAATGGCAGACGAGGCTATGTAGCCTATCATGATGCCCGTGATGAGCAGCATGATGTTGCTCTTTATCAGCGTCGAGAAGAACAGTATCAGTGCCATTACGGTCATGGCTCCTACGAAAGCCCCGAGCATCACGGCGAGGAAGCCTGACATTGTGATTCCTGCCGTGGCAATGGTGCCTCCTCCGGCAAGCATCACGAACGCCACTCCGAGGCTGGCTCCCGAGTTGATGCCGAGAATGGACGGTCCTGCCAGCGGATTGTTGAATGCCGTCTGCAGCATCAGTCCCGATGTTGCGAGGGCTGCGCCGCACAGCATGGCGGTGATGGCTTGCGGCACACGCGACTCCAACACGATGAACCTCCAGCTCTCGCGTTCGGCATCGCCGCCAAGCAGTATGCGTGCCACGGCCTCTGCCGGAATGTTCACCGAGCCGAAGAACAGGTTTGCCGTCACCAAAAGTATGATGACGACGACCAATGCCGTGCCGTAGACCATTCCTTTGTTTCTCATTTCAGTGGTGTGTAGTATTTCGGTTCATAGCCGGGCAGCAGCGACGGGTGGAATATCTTTATCAGGTCCTTGAGCAGCAGATCCGGATGGAAAGGGAAGTCTTCGTAGAAAGACACATAGGCAGTGTTGCAGCCGTAGATATGCCGCTCCTTGAATGCGCGGAAGCCGGCATACGGTGCGTAGTCGCGTTCCATCTGCGCATACGTCATGTCTTGTGGCTGGTTATACTTGACGAGCCACAGCTGCGCATCCTGTCCGCGTTCAAACACCGTCTCGAATGAGAGCGGAATGGAACTGCTCACGTTGCGGTCGCTGAAGACGTATTGTGCTCCGGCATCGGCATACAGCTGTCCCGTGGTGCTTCTGTTCCCCGGTACGTACCATGCCGAACCGCTCTTCAGGTCGGTTATCAGTGTGGGCTTCTCCGTCGCTGAGGCTGCCACCATCTGCTTCAGCTCGGAGTATTTCTCCTCCACAACGGCAAACAGGCTGTCGGCCTGTGCCTCGCGTCCGAAGAGCATGCCGTAGAAGCGCATCCACTCGGCGCGTCCTAATGGCGATGTCTCCATGTAGTCGGCACACTCGATGATGGGTATGTTGAGCTTATCCACGCGCCCGTGTCCGCCGCTGTTCTCAAACGGCGACAACATCAGTGCGTCGGGGTGCAGGTCGATAATCTTCTCTATGTCGGGGTTCATGCCGTCGCCGACGTCGACGATGCTCCCGTTGCGGCAGCCCTCGATCACCTCGGGCACCTTTATATATTGCAGTTCGCACACGCCGCCGATGCTGCCGATGGCTCCCATCTCCTTGATGAGGCTACAGTGTACGGCGGTGTAGACCAGTGCGTTGTCCAACGGCGTGCGCACCAATGTACCGTCGGGTATGTGCGGCGGCACTTCCGTGTTCTTGTCCACCAGCACATATGTGTGCAGCGTCTTTGTCGTGTCCCACGGATTGCGCAGCCGGGCTTCTATGTAGCCCTCGCCGCGTGTCAGCGTCAGGTTTTCGGCATAGCGCAGGCTGATGCTTTCCTCCGTGTCAGAAGAAAAGGTTCTGCCCCTTCCGCCACAGGCGGAGAGGAACAGAACCAACGATGCTGCTATTACAATGTGAAAGTACTGTATAGCTTTCTTCATGTATGTCCTTATGGAATGATGCAGGCGTTTTTACTTCATGATTGTCATGCTCACGGCACCCGTGCCTACGTCATGCTTCTTCACGAACGTGCCGTTCGACGAATATTCTGCCACGTAGCTTGGAGTGCTGTAGCTGGCATAGCCATCCACCATATTATAAGAGGTGATGTAGATGCTTCCGTTGTCAGGATCGACGGCGATGCCTGCGGGCGAGTCTACCGGCTGTGACACGAAGCTATCCGAAGCTGCCTGTGCCATTGTGACCGTATTGTACTTGGTGTAGGTGACCTCCGTTGCGCCCCACGGTGCGTTGATGACGTACAGTGAGTTTCCGCTCACGGTCATTATCGTGGCTGCAATTTCGGTGTCGGTAGCGTTGTCGTTGCTGTCGATCTTCCAGATTGTGGCGGGTATGTCGTAGTAGTTGCCCATGCAGAGCAGCAGCACGTTGCCGGAATTGTCTGCACCGATGCGTGTCGGGTTCAAGCCCACCTCAATCTTCTTCTCCTCGGTCATGGACGACATGTTTATCTTGGACACGCTCTTGCCGTCGGCATAGCCGTTGTTGTAGTTCATGCCGTCAGAGTTCACCACATAGAGATAACCGTTGGCGATAGCCATTTCCTCGGGGTTGGGACCTACGGCAACGGTCTTGTCGATGGTGTAGGTAGCGGGGTCGATGCGCGACACGTGTCCGGAGTACATTGACACATACACATACTTTCCGTCGCTGACGATGTCGCGTGGCGATGTTCCCTGTGCTTCGGTGGGCTGTATCTGCTTCACGCTCTCAAGAGTGTTCTTGTTCACGACCTCGATCGTGTTGGACTCCGATACGGCAATATACAGGTTGCTGCCCAGGATAACACCATCCTGTACGGTCATGCCGAGGCTGCGGCCGTTGATGGTCTTGAACGCATCGTTCAGCACCGTGTTGTTCTTCAGGTCGATGAACGAGAGCGAGCCTTCCACAGCCTTGCTCTGGTTGCCACCGTTGAATACGAACACACCCTGTTCTGCCACGGTGTTTTCCGGCAATACCGGTTCGTCGCTGTTGTTGTCGTCGCTACATGCCACGAATGAGCCCGAGATCAGGACTGTCATGGCCAAAAGCCTGAGGGCTTCTTTCAGATTGATTGTTTTCATCTTTTTTGTGATTGGTATTTATAGAGTTAAACTTACAGTCAGTTTGCATGTGCGTCCCGGCATCGGGTAGAACTTGACCACCGAATACTGCTTGTTCAGCAGGTTCACGATGTCTCCGCGCACCGACACTTCGTGTCCTTTCTTGAGCCGGAACGTGTGGTATGCCGCCAAGCCGCACTCGATATATCCCTCCATCTCGTTTGCTCGGGAGTTCTGTTCCGACGAGTAGCGTTTGCTGACACCGGTGGAGTGGAACGACAGGTTCACCCACGGGTTCTCCCATGCCACGGAGAACGAACCCCAATGGCGCGGCGTGTAGGGTATCTGGTCTTCGTAGTATGGCGAGTCGGGGTCGGTCTTGTCCACCGCATACTGGTATGTGTATGCCAATGAGCTTACGATGCTGTGTCCTCGGCCCAAGCCTATCGTGGCGTTGGCCGTCACGTCGGCACCGATGATGTCCACGTGTCCTAAGTTCACCATCGTCCAGAAGAACATGTTGTAGGGCATTGCCACAATCTTGTTCTTCACATAGTTATAGTATCCGTCGGCAGAGAGTTGCAGGCTCGACCTGCCGTCGCTGCCCGTGTGGCCGAAGGTCACGCCGGCATTGAACTGCCGTGCCACCTCGGGCTTCAGGTTGCGGCTGCCCCAACGGTCGAAGTAGTTCTCCGTGAATGTCGCCACGCGGAAGATATCCTTGTATGAAGCTCTAAGATACAGATTTGCCGCTTCCCACGGCTTCCACGATGCCGACAGCGACGGAGACAGGCGGCGTGCGTCCGATGCCGCCGTGCCTTCCTTGACATCGTTCAGATAGATGGAGCTTAGCAACATTCCCGTCAGCGTGAGCCGCTGCGTGCGATAGCGTGCTGTCAGCGATTGCAGCACGGTGTGGCGGAATGGCTTGGCGACATTGTTGGCGTTCATGTTAAGCGTGCCGTAGGCATAGTCGGCAGCGTATGAGAACGCCCATTCCTGTTGCGGCACATACAGCACCGCAGCCGAACCGTAGTACTCGCGCTGTAGGTAGGTGTTGTCCCTCACTCCGTTGGGATATTCCTGCGACTCATCGTGATAGTGCGTTGACGCCCAATTGAACTTCCCGTTGACCATCAGCGACAGACCGTTGTTCCAGAACGTGCGGTAGTGTGCCTGCGCGAAGAAGTTGCGGTCTTTCAGCCGCTCGGCATTCTTGAGGTTATAGTAGACAATCTGCCCGGGCAGCTCGCGGTCCGAATCATAGAAATACAACTTTGTGTTCAGCGTGGAGCGTTGGTTGAGATGTGCATACAGGTTCCACTCGCCGCGCCATGTCTCGATTTGGTTGTTGTTCCGCCGCTCCTTGGTCTTCAGCTTGCCGTTGACGAGCGTGAAGGGATAGTTGTTGTCGGCTCGCATGAAGTCGCCCGACAGCGATGTGCTCAGGCTTTTCGTTATGCGCCGGTCGTAGCGGACGAACGGGTTCGCCATGCCGTATGATCCCGCCTTCACCTCCGCCTTCAGTGCGAAAGACCTGTCTTCTAACTGTGGCTCTGCCGACTGCAAGCGCACCGATGCCGCCGATGCCACCGTGCGTGCCGGCAGGAATATGTCGTCGTTGTCGCCGACGGTCAGCGACATCTCCTGCAGGTTGTCTATCGAGAAGCGCGACAAGTCCACCTGTCCGCTCTGCGTGTCGCTTATCGTGATGCCGTCATAGACCACTGCCGTGTGTTGCGACCCCAAACTGCGCACAGACACCGTCTTCATGCCGCCTGCACCGCCATAGTCCTTTATGTTTGCGCCCGAGAAGCGTCGCAGTGCGTCGGCAATGTCCGTTATGCCCTGTTGCTCGATGGCATCTCTCGAAATCAGCTGCACCGGTGCCGACGACGTGACGTTGGGCGACATGCGCCGCGCCTTCACCGTGACCTCACCAATTTGGTGAACCTTTCCGGTGATGGTGTCCCTGACATTCTCCTGTGCATCTGCCGCAACGGGAGTCAGGCACGCCCCAAACATCAGGCAAAACCATGCAGCAAGGGCATGGAGGTGGCTGCTCATAGACTCGTTAAAACGATAAAGTTCTTCTTCTTTCTGTCTCAGTCTTCGTGTACGTGTGCACCGTCGTGCGTCTGTGCGCACTCATCGCCGCACGTACCGTCAGTGTGGTCTTCAGGCTCTTTCCTCGAGAGGCTGAAGCAGGGCTTCTCAGCTTGTCTTGCAGGTCTTCTGACTTGTCTCGGCTTGCTTGTGCCTTCCCGCCCCGCATCGTGTGCGCAGGCAGTGGCTCCGGTGTTCAAGCAAGCCCTGTTGCGGCATCTTCCCTCTACATCGTGCGACACGTGTGTCTCTCCGTGTCATGATGTGTCTCGTGAGGGAAACTCGCCGGCGTGAGACTCACAGCAGCGGGACTGTTCAGGATTTCCACCTGATTCCTTCTTCATCCGCTTCATCGCCGTTTCTAATTTGGATGTCGCGGAACAAGACGGCGCAAAGGTAATCTATTTTGACGTGCAAACAAAAAAGGCGGTCTACTAATCCTTCCCGTGTCGTTTTTGGCGTACCTTTACGCCCGAACCTCAACGTGAGGCAAACGTTCAATCAGGACTACACTTATGATAAAGGCATTGTTTTTCGACATAGACGGTACGCTGGTCAGCTTCAGCACCCACAGGATTCCGCAGTCGGCTGTCGACGCACTGTCGGCTGCCAAATCGCGCGGTGTGCAGATCTTCATCTCCACCGGCAGGCCATGGCTGCTGATAAACAATCTCGGCCCGTTGCAGGAGCGCGGACTGATAGACGGCTACATAACCATGAACGGTGCCTGCTGCTTCGCTGCCGACGGTACACCCATCAGCGAGATGCCCATCAGCCGCAGCAGTGCGGAGACCATCCTGCGCTACACTTGGGAACGCAACATCCCGTGCATAGCTGTCGGCAGTCATGATGCCTGCGTGTGCCACTTCGGACAACAGCTGCAAGACCTGTTCTACCGCCATTTGCAGTGCCCCGTGACATTCGACGATGTGACTGTCGATGAGGCTCTGAGCCGTGGCGACATATATCAGATGTCTCCCTTCTTGGACGCGGCACAGGAGGCGGAACTGCATCCTGCCGTGCCCGATTGCGAGATGGGACGCTGGCATCCTGCCTTTGTCGACGTGACCGCCCGCGGATGCACCAAGCAGAAAGGCATTGACGACATTGCCCGCCACTTCGGCATTGCGATAGAAGAGACGATGAGCTTCGGCGACGGCGGTAATGACATCCCCATGCTGCGCCATGCACACACGGGTGTGGCGATGGGCAACGCCCAACCCGAGGTCAAGGCTGCTGCCGACTATGTGACGGCAAGCGTCGACGACGACGGTGTGGCTCTGGCACTTCGCCATTTCGGAGTGATATGAGAGCGGTGTCAATGCTGTGCAGAAGGGCAGGAGACCGTGGAAGCACAGCATCAGCAGGGCAGTTGATAAGTAATCAATGAGAATAAATAGAAAGGAAGAAAATGGCAACAACAAACGTAACGGACAGCATCAGATATATCGGTGCTGACGACAAGGACATCGACCTCTTCGAAGGTCAGTATGTGGTGCCGCAAGGCATCTCCTATAACTCGTATGTAATTCTGGACAAGGACGTGGCGGTGCTCGACACCATCGACGCGCGCCGCACCTCCGAGTGGCTCGGCAATCTTGAGGAAGCCCTCGGAAGCCGCAAGCCCTCATATCTCATTGTCAGCCACATGGAGCCGGATCATGCCGCCAATGTCGGGCGTTTCCTTGACCTGTATCCTGAAGCCAAGGTGGTGTGCACAGCACAGGCTGTCAAGCTGATAACGCGCTTCTTCGGCATCACGCTGCCGGCAGAGCGGCTCGTCATCGTGAAAGACGGCGACACGCTGTCGCTTGGCGAGCACACGCTGCGGTTCGTCACGGCACCCATGGTGCACTGGCCCGAAGTCATGATGGAGTACGAACAGAAGGAGAAAATCCTGTTCTCTGCCGATGCCTTTGGCAAGTTCGGGACATTGGACTATGACGACCCCGAGGGCTGGACGTGCGAGGCACGCCGCTACTACTTCAACATCGTAGGCAAGTACGGAGCGCAGGTGCAGGCTGTGCTGAAGAAGGTCGGAGGTCTTGAGGTGGAGAAGATATGTCCGCTGCACGGGCCTGTGCTCGAGGGTGACCTCACGCCCTACCTGCGGCTGTATGACACGTGGAGCTCCTATCGTCCGGAGAACGAGGGCATCTTCATTGCCTACTGCTCCCTCCATGGCAACACCGCCGAAGCGGCTGTGAAGCTGGCGGAGATAATACGCGCGAAGAGCGACGTAAAGGTCTCGCTCAGCGATTTGCGGCACGACGACATGGCAGAAGCCATTGAAGACGCTTTCCGCTACGACCGCTTGGTGCTGGCGGCACCGACCTATGATGCCGGCATCATGCCTGTCATGGAAGACTTCATCAGTCATCTGCGCAGCAAGAACTTCCAGAACCGCAAGGTGGCATTTGTTGATAATGGTTCGTGGGCACCTGCAGCCGGCAAGAAGATGCGTGAGGCGATGGAGCAGCTCAAGGACATAACCGTCGTCGAGCCGATGGTGACTGTGGAGTCGACCGTCAAGCAGAAGACCGTCGACGACCTGACGCGTCTGGCCGATGCACTGCTGGCTTGAAAGGGCAGGAGAGAAAAAGGATTGAGGCTGCTGTGATGTTCATTCACAGCAGCCTCAATCCTTTGTTAGCGGTGCGTACGAGACTCGAACTCGTGACCTCCTGCGTGACAGGCAGGCATTCT
>CAVDAU010000057.1:0-11869 GCA_963607015.1 Streptococcaceae bacterium | reverse complement strand
ACACCCAACACCGATATTCACGCCACGGGATATGGATAAATGAAAGAGCCGTGACACTCCGGAGACAAGCCGCTGCGCGAATGTGGAGCACGTCCCCACTGATTTGTACCCGCAATCGCACATGTGTATATAAGTGGTCGGTTATCATTGACGACAACTACGTCTTTCGTCAACGGGTAATAATGTGTACATTTGCACGGCAAAAGAGAGGAGAGAGAGACATGACGCAGGACAGCAGCAGGCGCGGCAAGGCAGAAGGACACGCGGCGATAATAGCCGCCAACGCGATCTTCGGGTTGGGCGTTCCCGTCAGCTCGTATCTGCTGCGCGACTGGGTGACACCGAACGTCTACATGGCATCGCGCTGCGTGGGTGCGGCACTGGTGTTCTGGGGACTGTCGCTGTTCGCGCCGCGCGAGCGCGTGGCAGGCCGCGACCTGGCGGTCATCGTGCTGTCGGGATTGCTGGGCTTCGTGGTGTCGCAGACGCTGACGGCATGGGCGTTGGTCTACACCACGCCGGTCTACTTCTCCCTCATAGCGACGCTGACACCGGTGGCCACGATGATTCTCGCAGCCGTGTTCCTCAACGAGGGCATAACGGGCATGAAGGCCGCAGGCGTGTTCGCGGGAATTGCCGGAGCGGCACTGATGGTCGCGCTGAAGTGGCAGGACGGGAGCGGCAGCAACGACCTGCTTGGCATCTTCTTCGCGCTGATGAGCCTGCTGACGTGGGCGGTCTACCTGACGGTGACGCGCAAGGTGTCGCAGAGGTACACGGCACTGACACAGATGAAGTGGGTGTTCCTTGTATCGTCTGTCGTGGTGCTGCCCTACACCGTCGCGGAGTTCGGCACGACGCGTCTCTACGGCGGTCCCGCAGATGCGGAGTGGCTGACGGGCATGGCGGCGATGCTGTTCATCGTGGTCTTCGCCACGGTGCTCGGCTACTTCATGATTCCCTTCGCCATGAAATACCTGAAGGCGACGACCGTGAGCGTCTATACGAACCTGCAGCCCGTCGTGGCTTCGCTGGTGGCGATAGCCATGGCGCAGGACACGCTGACGTGGGACAAGCCCGCAGCCGCCGCACTGGTGATGGCGGGAGCATATCTCGTGACGAAACAGAATAACAACTGACAGACAAGAATGACACACAAAGAAAAAAAAGGAAAAATAGAACCCCATGCCACTGAAACTACCGAAATCACTGCCGGCAGTGGAACTGCTGAAGAAAGAGAACATTTTCGTGATGGACGACCTCCGCGCCGGCAAGCAGGACATACGTCCGCTGCGCATCGCCATCCTGAACCTGATGCCGCTGAAGATCACCACCGAGACCGACTTGGTGAGGCTGCTGTCGAACTCGCCGCTGCAAATCGAGATTTCGCTCATGAAGATCAAGAGCCACACCTCGAAGAACACGCCGGTGGAGCACATGCGGGCGTTCTACACCGACTTCGAGGACATGTATGCGCAGAAGTATGACGGGATGATCATCACGGGCGCACCGGTGGAGCTGATGCCGTTTGAGGAGGTGGACTACTGGGACGACATGACGCGCATTTTCCGGTGGGCACGCACGCACGTGCAGAGCACCATGTATATCTGCTGGGCGGCACAGGCGGGGCTGTATCACTTCTACGGCGTGCCGAAGCACACGCTGCCGGAGAAGATGTTCGGCGTGTTCCGCCACCGGACGCTGGAGCCGCTGTGTCCCATATTCCGCGGCTTCGACGACGAGTTCTTCGTGCCCCACAGCCGCCACACCGAGGTGAGGAAGGAGGACATTCTGAAGGTGCCGGAGCTGAAGCTGCTGTCGGAGTCGGACACGGCAGGCGTGCACATGGTGATGGCACGCGGAGGCCGCGAGATCTTCGTCACCGGACATTCGGAATATTCGCCCCTGACGCTCGACTTCGAGTACCGGCGCGACAGGTCGAAAGGCCTGCCGATAGAGATCCCGCAGAACTACTACCGCAACGACGACCCCGAGGGCGGCGTCGTGGTGCGCTGGCGGGCACACGCCAACCTGCTGTTCTGCAACTGGCTGAACTACTACGTCTATCAGGAGACGCCGTTCAATCCCGACGACATCAGATAGACAAACAGAGGTATCACAATATATTATATACGCGAGGGAAGATGGCTGAGGACAGAAAAGCGACAAGGCGCATCGAGCTGCTGGCTCCGGCGCGCGACCTGCGGTGCGGCTTGGATGCCGTGGACCACGGTGCCGATGCCGTCTACATCGGTGCTCCGCAGTTCAGCGCACGTGCAGCCGCAGGCAACAGCGTCGACGACATAGGGCGTCTTGCGGACTATGCCCACACGTTCGGCGTGCGCGTCTACGTGGCACTGAACACCATTCTCAAGGACAGCGAGCTGGGCGAGGCGGAGCGTCTCATCAGGCAGATCTACGACGCGGGAGCCGACGCACTGATTGTGCAGGACATGGGGATTACGGAGCTGGACCTGCCGCCCATCCCCCTGCACGCGAGCACCCAGACGGACAACCGCAGCAGCGCGAAGGTGCGCTTCCTCGGCGAGGCGGGGTTCAGGCAGGTGGTGCTGGCACGCGAGCTGTCTCTCGGGCAGATTGCACGCATTCACGCCGACTGTCCCGACGTGCCGCTCGAGGTGTTCGTCCACGGGGCATTGTGCGTCAGCCTGAGCGGACAGTGCTATGCCAGTGAGGCGTGCTTCGGCCGCAGCGCAAACCGCGGCGAGTGTGCACAGTTCTGCCGCCTGCCGTTCAGTCTCATCGACAGCGACGGGCGCGAGATAGAGCATGAACGCCACCTGCTGTCGCTGAAGGACATGAACCGGCTCGACCTGCTGGAGCCGCTGCTCGACGCGGGGGTTTCGTCGCTGAAGATTGAGGGGAGGCTGAAGGATGCCTCGTATGTCAAGAACGTCACGGCAGCCTATCGCGCCGCACTCGACAGGATCTTCGCACGCCGCACGGAGTATGTGCGCGCCTCGTCGGGCACGTCGGCAATCAGTTTCACGCCACAGCCCGACAAGAGCTTCAACAGGGGCTTCACGCACTACTTCACGGAAGGGCGGCAACAGGACACGGGCTGCACGGACTCGCCGAAGTCGCACGGCGAACCGATGGGCTGCGTCAAGGAGCTGCGCGGCGGATACATCGTGGTCTCCGGCATCAAGCCGTTCCACAACGGCGACGGCGCGTGCTACATCGACAGCACGGGACACCTGCAGGGCTTCCGCGTGAACCGCGTCGACGGCAACAAGCTGTTTCCCGCCGGTGAGGTGCAGGGCATTAAGCCCAAGACGGCACTGATGCGCAACTTCGACCGGGAGTTCGAGCGCGTGCTCGCGCAGAAGACCGCCGAGAGGACGTTGAGCACCGTGTGGCAACTGCGGGAAACGCCGCAGGGCTTCGCTCTGACGGCAACCGACGAGGACGGCACGAGCGCGACGATGGCCTTTGAATATCCCAAGGAGGAGGCGCGGAAGCCGCAGACGGAGAACATCAAGGCGCAGCTTTCCAAGCTGGGAGGCACCGTGTTCCGCACGACGGCAGACAGCATCGGCGTCGGCATGTCTGCCGATTGGTTCATTCCGTCGTCGGTATTGGCGGAGTGGCGCAGGCAGGTGGCGGGGAGGCTGCTGATGCTGAGGAGAGTGCGCTACCGTCGCGAGACGGCCGTATGGAGGCCGACGGATCATCCGTATGTCACCGACAGCCTGACCTATCTCGGCAACGTCATGAACCAAAAGGCACGCCGCTTCTACGAACGCCACGGGGTGAGGCACATAGACGATGCCTTCGAGAAGCGTCATGTGCCGGACAGCGTGATAATGTTCTGCCGCCACTGCCTGCGTTTCAGCATGGGATGGTGTCCGACGCACCAACACGGCAAGTCGCCATACCGCGAGCCATATTGGCTGAAGGGCACCGACGGGCGCACGTTCCGCCTCGATTTCGACTGCCGGAACTGCATGATGAACGTCGTCAACACCGCCAAGCCATGACCGGACGGCGCATGCACATACTGCGGTGTGTCCTTGTGGCTGTGGCCGCCCTGCTGGCGGCAATGGCAACGGGATGCCACTACCCCATCGTGGATGACGGCGAAGAGAGCGGCGGCGCGGACGACGGCGACAGCATTGCGGCGGCACAGGCACTGCCCGACTCGCTGCGCTACGTGGCGGAGCATCACTACACCACCGGCATCAACCTTGAGGTCACGGCCGACTCCGTGAAGCTGGTGTTCCTGCCGCTGAAAGACCGCACGGCCACACTGCGGCGCGGCGACCGCGTGGTGGTGGCGGAGATACGGACGGACACGACGGCCGCGGCACGGGACTCGGCGGTGTGGGTGAAGCTGGCACACACTCAGGAGGTGCAGGGATGGGTGCCGGAGGGAGACTTCAAGTCGGACTTCGTGCCGGTGGACAGCATCAGTCAGGCAATACACACGTTCAGCAGCAAGAGCGTGGCATATACGCTCATCATCCTCACGGCGTTCCTCGTCGCGTGGCTCGTCAGGCTTTACCGCCGACAGCCGTTCAAGATGGTGCTTGTGAACGACATCGACAGCGGCTATCCCCTGTTCCTCTGCCTCATGGTGTCTGTCTGTGCGACGCTGTATGAGTCGATGCAGCGTTTCGCGCCCGACACCTGGGAGATATTCTACTATAACCCGACGTTCTCGCCCCTGCAGGTGCCGCCGGTGATGGGGGCGTTCATCGTGTGCTTCTGGATTGTCGTGGTGGCGTTTCTCGCGTCGTGCAGTGAGGCGTTCGACCGGCTGTCGGCGTTCAGTGCCCTGTTCTATGTCCTCGGGCTGTCGCTGGCCTGCTTCGTGTGCTACTTCCTCTTCATCCTCACCGTCAGGATCTACGTCGGCTACGCACTACTGGCAGCGTTCGCGGCGTTCTTCGTGTGGCGCACGGTGCGTTCATTCCGCAAGTATCCGTATGTCTGCGGCAACTGCGGGCACAGTCTGCGCCGCAAGGGCATGTGTCCCCACTGTGGTGCCGTCAACGAGTGACACTGCGGACGCGCGTCCGGCTCTATGAAGCTCCGGATTCTTTCATGCGCATCATCCGCGCCACGGCACTCCACAGCGGCATCCTCTTGAATGCCCTGCGGACGGGACGGACATCCCAAAGCAGGAATATCAACGCCACGGCACAGCCGACGACACACGTCAGTCCGAACAGTTGGCGCAGGCCGATCATGGTCAGTCCGGTGGCATCGTAGGGCAGTCCGCGCGACATGTTGTCTGCCGTGAGATAGCGCAGCCCGTAGCTGTAAAGCCCCGACCACATGGCACCGACAGGTCCGTTGCGCACCATTCCCGCCATGGTCAGCCCCATGAAGAAATGATGGAACGGCATCAGCTCCTGAAGGTAGATGGTCAGCGTGGTGAAGAAGATGGCGTTGCCGAAGCTGTAGAGCGCGACGGGCACGTAGAACATCTCAAGGCAGGTGCCGGTGTCGATGAGGAAATACATCATGACGGGATAGGCGGATATGGTCACGGCTCCGACGGTGAGCAGACGCGTGTACTCCTGCCGCCATCCCTTGATCCACAGCATCACGAACAGACAGCCGGCAATCGCCGACAGCCATTCAACGATGTAGAGCACGGACGTTGTGGTCCATCCCCAGTGGAGCACGCGCCCCGTCAGCACCGGCTGCAGCACGGTCATGGAACTGCCCATAAGCACCTCGAAGGCAAAGAGAACGAGCAGCGGAATGAGGCGCGGATAACGCCAGGCATTGCGGTCGATGTAGGCATGGCGGATGTGCATCATGCGCTGCAGGCAGAAGTAGGCGGTTATGGCAAACAGCACCAGGCATTGGCGCATGGGGCGGCCGTCGAGCCAGTTGTAGTGTTCGCCGTAGTTGAAGAAGAACACCACCTCGAGCAGCAGCGACGACCACAGCAGCAGGCCGAGGTAGTCCACGCTGATGAACGGCATGGGATGCTTCATGAAATGCCAATTGCGGGTACACAGCTTGAGGATGACGACAATCAGCAACATCAGCCCCGTGACGAGCAGGTTCATGGCGCGCCAGTCCTGCATGGCGAAGGTGAGCTGCGCCGAAATCCACGGGCTGAGGAATTGGTTTCCGAGCACCATGCAGTAGAGCAGCGGGAAGAAGATGGTGAACTCGCGCTTGGGGGTCATCCACAGCTGGATGTTGGACATGCACTCGAAACAGCCGCACAGCTTGAAGAAGCCCGAGACGAACGACAGTACGCACATCAGCGGCATCCATTGGGTGAACATCATCAGCGTGTTGCAGAGCGCAATCATCAGCGCGGCATTGATGAGCAGCCTGTGGTTGGTGAAGGCGAACTTCATCTTGAACAGAAAGGGGAACGGCATGGCAACGCCCACGACGTTGCACATGACGATCATGGTCACATCTTCGCGCATGAGGCTGTACTGCCCCATGACGTGTGCCGTGGTGCCTCCATAAATGCCTCCTGAGAGGAGGAAGCAGAAGGCGAAGCACAGGTAAATCCACGGACGGATTTGTTTGGGAACGAAGTCGCGGAACATGGGCATCGCGAACGGTCCCATAGGAGGTCCTGCCATAGTGTGTGTCTATATATATGTGTGTCTGTCCGTTATCCGTCGGTCAGTATTCCACCTCTGTCTGCACGTTCAGTCCGGCACGCAACAGGGCCACATCGCCGGACTTGTTGTCGCCGGTGAGCGCGATGCGCACCGGCACGCGCTGCTCCACCTTGACAAAGTTTCCGGTGGCGTTGTCGACGGGAATCATCGAGTAGGCCGAACCTGCCGCCGCCGATATTGCCACGACCACGCCGTGGTAGACCACATCAGGCACGGCATCGGCCGTGAACTCGACCTTGCTGCCAATGCCGATGTTGTCCATCTGCGTCTCGCGATAGTTGGCAAGCACCCACACGTCGGCATCGTCGACAATGCGTGCCAGCTGCTGCCCCGGCATCACGAGCTGGCCTTCGTGAATGTCGAGCGTGCCCATGTAGCCGTCGGCTGTCGCCGTGATGACCGTATAGGAAAGGTTGAGCCGTGCCAGGTTCAGGGCTGCTTCGGCCACGCTGACACCTGCCGTCACCTGACTGAGCAGTTCCGTCTGTTCGGCACGCGAGAGCACCGACGAACGGTGCTGATGGCTCAGCTGCTCATGACGCGCACGCGCCGCTTCGTAGCGCGTCTTCACGTCGTCATACTGCTTCTGCGTGACGGCCTCACGGCGCAGCAGCTCCTCATAGCGGCGGAGATCGCGCTCAGCGTTCTCCATGTTGATGCGTGCCTCCTCGGTGCCGGACTCCACGGCCATGACGTTGCTTCCGGCGGTGCTTATGCCTGTTGTGGCTGCCCGCTCGCCGAAGCGCGAGCCGACTACGTTGGCCTCTGCCTGTGCCAGTTGCAGGCGGTATTCTGCATCTTCGATGATGACCAGCGTGTCGCCACGGTTCACGTGTTGGAACTCCTCATAGCGTATCTCCTTGATGAAGCCCTGCACGCGCGTGTTTATGGGCGTGATGTGCCGCTGCACCTGTGCGTCGTCGGTGTACTCCACGCGCCCGAGGTGCACGAAATGTGATGTCACCCACCCTAATGCCACGACCAGCAGCACCATGATCACTACATTATATATTCTCTTTATAAGTTTCCTGTTCATGTCTTTCTCTCTGTTTCTAATGTTTGTCAGTGTCTGTGTCTATGTTCATAAGTCCGTCGGTCACAGCGTGCCGGCGATATACTTCAGGCGATAGTAGGCGAAAGCCACGTTTATGCGTGCGTCCACCTCTTTCAGTTCGGCATCGAGCCTGACCGCCGACGCATCGAGCATATCCGTGATCAACGACAGTTGGTTTAGGTAACGCTCGTTGACCACGCGGTAGTTCTCCACCGCCAGCTTCACGCTCTGCCGCTGTGTCTCCAGCTCCACGTAGCTCTGGAGATACTGCGTGTAGGCCTGCTGCACGTTGTTGTCAAGCTCCTCGGCTGCCAGTGCGTGGGCCTGACGGCTTTGGAGCGTGGCTGCGCGCGACTGCGACAGCTTCTTGTTGCCCTTGAAGAGCGAGCTGACGTTGTAGGTCAGTCCCACGCCGAAGTACCACACGTTTATGTTCTTGTCGACGGGCGGCAGTTCATAGGTGATGGGGCCGTTGAAGTTGTCGGCAGCCACGAGGCTTATCTTCGGCAGCAGTTCGCTGCGTGCCTGCCTCTCGTTCTGCACGGCCATCTGCGTGCCGAGCGATGCCAGCTTCAGCGACGGCGACGACTGCTGCGCCTCGGCGTGCCACCGGTCTTCGCTTTCGATGCCGTATGTCCCGCTGATGATGTCTCCGGAAGGCACAATCTCCGTCCGCGTGTCCACTCCAAGCGTGTTGCAGAGGCTGTAGTTCAAGATGCTGCGTTGGTTTTCGAGTTGTGTCTGCTGTAGCTGCAACTGCTTCAGCTGCAATTCATACCGCGTGACGTCGTTCTGTAGTGCCATGCCCTGCTCCTGCTGTGCCTTGATGTCGCCGATGAGCTTCTCGGTGAGGGCGATGTTGCTGCGCACGACCTCGATGCTGTTTCCTGTTTTATACAGGTCGAGATATTGCGACAGAGCCATGAAGCGCACCTGTTGGCGCGTGCTGTGCATGTCGGTCTCGGCCTTGTCCCGTTGCAGGCGGGCAAGCCTGATGGCGGAGCTGACAGCACCGCCCGAATAGAGCGTCTGGCGTGCCTCCACGGAGAAGCTGTTGCCGAAGTGCGGCGACGACTGCCACTGTCCGTTGCCGAAGTCGCGGTCGGTCAGCAGCACGTTGCCGTTGTAGCTGACAGAAGCCGTGACACTGATGTCGGGCAGCCGCTGGCTGGCGGCACTCTCTTCGCCGAGGCGGGCAGCGTCGATGCCTGTGCGCTGCACCCGCAGAGCCTTGCTGCCCTGCTCCACAAGGCCGAACAGGCTGTCGACGGTCAGCATCATGGCTCCCGTCCGTCCTCCTGCCGGCAGGTTTGTCGCGGTCTGTGCGGCGGCGGCAACGCTTATACATGCCGCAGACACTACTGCGACAAAACGGTTCATGTTTGTCTTTCTCTTTCCCAATCTTTTCCCTTTCAATTAAATCCGGCCGCAAAAGTACGGCCTTCCACGGTCAGCGGGGTTAATGATTTTTCGCTTTGCGCGGTGTTTTTGCGAACACCGGTGCCGTTATGCCACATAATATGCCGACATTTGCGGCGAAAAAGAGAACAATATAGATATATGGACAAGGAAACAACAGCCATGCAGGGCGCATCGCTCTACGTCGGCAGTCTCGACAGCTGGAGGGACGAAGCCACGTCGCTGGACTGCGGCGCACTGCTCTACTGCCGTCAGGGCGGCGTCTGCCTGCACGTCAACTTCAGGACATGGAGACTTGAAAAGGATGATGTCATAATCCTCTACCCCGGCGACATGGTGCAAGCCACGGAGGCAACGGACGGTCTGCGCGTGGAGGTGCTGGAGTATGACACCTCGCTGCTGCGCGAAGCCTGCACGCAGCTGGAGCATACGGTCTACTCGCAGCTGCGCACCGACCGCTGTCGTGGCGGCGACCGCATTGTCAGCCAAATCGTGGGAGGCATAATGGACTTGTTGCGCCTGTTCTTCGACACGCCAGGGTGCCGGTGCACTGCGGGAATGACGCTGCTGCAGCTCAAGGCGTTCTTCCTCGGCTTCTACGACTACGTGCAGCGCAACCCCGCCATCAAGACGCTCCAGACGGAGAACAGCCACGCCACGGCACTGTTCTCGCAGTTCATGGAGCTGCTCTCGGAGAACTATCGCGAGAGCCGCGACGTGAAGTTCTATGCCGAACGGATGAACATAAGTGCCAAGTATCTGGGCACCATAGCGAGGAAAGTCAGCGGACACACGTGCAAAAGCCTGATCGACAGCTACGTGGTGATGCAGCTCAAGACGCAGCTCCGCAGTTCGCGGCAGAGCATCAAGGAGCTGACGTGGCAGTATCACTTCAGCGACAACTCCTTCTTCTGCCACTACTTCAAGCAGCACACGGGAATGACGCCGCAGCAGTACCGCAAGAAGATTTCATAGCTTGTACGACAGTCCGGCGTAGAACACAAAGGCGTGGGTGCGCACGTCGGGGTGGTATCTGTAGTCTGTGTGGCGCATCACGTAGCGCATGGAGGCGTGGGCGAACAGCTTGTGCCACAGCCGGACTTCCGCCACGGGCTGGAGCACCAGCAGCGTGGACGTGCTCCTGTCGCCCTGCGAATCAAGATACAGCGGGTCGATGTTCCCGTAGTCCTTGTTCTCATAGCCCTTCACCGTGTACAGACGGTAATAGTCGGAGAGCAGGCGCAGGTGGAACGCGCCAAGCTCGGTGATGAAGCGGCTCTTCACGCTGTAGCCGCTGCCCATGTTGTAGTCGCGGTCGATGAAGCGGTAGTAGTCGGTGTATGCCCCTCCGAGCAGCATGAAGCTGACGTAGGCCTGATATTCCATGCGCCGCAACTTGCCACGCGGGTCGAGCGACACAAGAAAGCCGGGGCCGAGGCTGGCGGCCTCCGATATGCGGTAAGGCACGGTCTTGGAGCTGCCGCGTTCAAAGGGTGCGGAGTCGAAGTAGTTGAAGTGGTGGAAGAAGCCGAACTCGCCGCGCGCCCGCGGTCCTGCGTCCATCTCCGTGCCCCAGATGCGTGCCAGCACGTGCAGGTCGCTGACGTGGGGTGCACTGTTGCTCAGCATGATGTCTCCCGTGAACCAGTCGTAGGGATGCGGGTCGTCGTTGTTGTAGGCATCGCCGTAGTCGAGCAGCAGGTTGACGAACGCCGAGTGCGTGCCGTTGCGCAGTGTCCCGCCGTGCATCCCGCCTCCGGCCGTGTAGCGGTGTCCCTGCGTCGCCGTGAGCCTCACGGGCAGTGCGTCGTAGTCGTGATAGCGGTAGTGGTCGCGGCGCACGCGCCATGCGTCGCCCGTCACCAGACGGTTCAGGCCGCGCATGGGGTTGATGACCGTGCCTATCAGCTCACGGAAGAAGCGGCTGAAGCCGCGCGTGGCATCGTTGAGAACCAAATTCGACAGGCGGTAGCTGACCTCGCCCAGAGCCATGCCGCCCATGCTCGTTGCCATCAGGTCATTGACGGCAGGAGGCTCCTTCTCGCCCATGTACTCCCACATCAGACTTCCGGCGATGCTGTAAGGCAGTGATTCGTAGAGGTTCAGGCCGTTGCTGCGGGCTGTGGAGTAGTACAGTCCGCCGTGATAGGGATGGGCGAAGAGGTTGGTCGAGAACTGGTCGTTGTCCCACACCATGCGGTGGCTCACGTTGTGCCAAATGTCCTTCAGGCGCACCCGGGCGAAGTCTTCGTTCAGCACGAAGCGGTCGAACGAGTGCACGCCGGCGTTGATGACGACTGTCTGGAATGCTGCACGCCACGGACGCTTCACGTGACTGTCGCGGCTGCCGCTGAAGTCCTGCGGCGGCGTGACCGTCAGTCCTGCGGCAGCGTTGCGGCGTGCCAGCCGCAGCGAGTCCATATACTGTGCACGCATGCCCGAGGCAAGCGCAAGCAGCAACGTCACGAGCAACAATCTTCCTGACCTGTTCATGGGGATAACACCTGTCTTGGACTGCAAAGTTACGGATAATGAATGTTCGGATTTATGCTCAAAATTCCCCAAGTGTGACACTTTTCGGCTCAAACCGCCACTTCACCGGCTGGCACACCTGAGAAAGGATTAGTTCCGCTGCAAAGAAAAAAATGCGGAATCAGGAGTTGAGTTTCCGCATGATTGGCATAAGTCACAGCGAACGGGCATCGCAGTGAAATATTTTTTTCGGCAAAAAGACTGAAAGCGGTGCTTGCGTATATAAAATGTTGTCCTT
>CAVDAU010000056.1:0-12075 GCA_963607015.1 Streptococcaceae bacterium | reverse complement strand
TACAGCCACAGAACCTATGGACGTACAGCCACAGAACCTATGGACGTACAGCCACAGAACCTATGGACGTACAGCCACAGAACCTATGGACGTACAGCCACAGAACCTATGGACGTACAGCCACAGAACCTATGGACGTACAGCCACAGAACCTATGGACGTACAGCCACAGAACCTATGGACGTACAGCCACAGAACCTATGGACGTACAGCCACAGAACCTATGTCAAACGTCCGCAGACAGGCGGTTCTACACCGGCCTGACGGCAGCAGACGAATTACAACAAATTGACATTTCGGCATAGGCGATGAACAAAGTATTTCTTAATTTTGCAGCTCCAAGAACATTGTGAACAAAAAACTTAAAATTCAGGATAATATGTCAGACACCAAGAGAATAAAGACGGCCTTGATATCCGTCTACCATAAGGAAGGCTTGGACGAGATCATCACCAAGCTGCACGAAGAGGGCGTGAAGTTCCTCTCGACCGGCGGCACACGCCAGTTCATCGAGTCGATGGGCTATGAGTGCGAAGCCGTGGAGGCCCTCACGTCATATCCGTCGATATTGGGCGGCAGGGTGAAGACGCTGCACCCCAAAGTGTTCGGCGGCATCCTGGCACGCCGCGACGTGGAGCAGGATCGGAAGCAGATGCAGGAATACGGCATCCCCGAGATTGACCTCGTGATTGTGGATCTCTATCCCTTCGAGGACACAGTGGCAAGCGGAGCCTGCGAGGCCGATATCATCGAGAAAATCGACATAGGCGGCATATCGCTGATACGCGCCGCCGCCAAGAACTACAAGGACGTGGTCATCGTGGCCTCGAAAGCACAGTACCAGACACTGCGCGACATACTGATGGAAAACGGTGCGGTGACGACGTTGCAGGAACGCCACGACTTGGCGCGTGATGCCTTCGCCGTGTCGTCATACTACGACTCTGCCATCTTCAACCACTTCGACAACGGCGAGGCGACAGCGTTCCGCGCAGCACTGAACACGCGCAAGCAACTCCGCTACGGCGAGAACCCCCACCAGCGTGGCTACTTCTACGGCAACCTCGACGACATGTTCGACCAAATCCACGGCAAGGAAATCTCCTACAACAACCTGCAGGACATAAGCGCAGCCGTCGACCTCATCGACGAGTTCGGGACCGACACCACGTTTGCCATACTGAAGCACAACAACGCCTGCGGATTAGCCACACGCCCCACACTGCTCGAAGCATGGAAGGACGCATTGGCAGGCGACCCCGTGTCGGCATTCGGAGGCGTGCTCGTGACGAACGCCGTGGTCGACAAGGCCACAGCCGAGGAGATAAACAAGATATTCTTCGAGGTCATCATCGCGCCGGACTACGACGTGGAAGCCCTTGAGGTGCTGAACCAAAAGAAGAACCGCATAATCCTTGTCCGCAAGCCGACACTGCTGCCGCGTATGCAGTTCCGGTCGATGCTGAACGGCGTGCTGGTGCAGGAACGCGACCTCAAGACCGAGACGGCAGAGGACTGCCGCCCCGTGACGGAACGCAAGCCGACAGCACAGGAGGTCGACGACATGCTCTTCGCCAACAAGATTGTGAAGAACAGCAAGTCAAACTCGATAGTATTGGCCAAGAACCACCGGCTGCTGGCAGGCGGCGTGGGACAGACCAGCCGTGTCGACGCACTGAAGCAGGCCGTCGAGAAGGCCAAGAGCTTCGGCTTCGACCTGCACGGTGCAGTCATGGCGAGCGATGCTTTCTTCCCCTTCGGCGACTGCGTGGAGATTGCAGGCAAGGAGGGCATAACGGCAGTGATACAGCCCGGCGGCAGCATCCGCGACAACGAGTCCGTGGACTGTTGCAACGCACAAGGCATGGCAATGGTGATGACTGGCTTCCGCCACTTCAAGCACTGATTTGGCACGCAAGGGACAGACTTTTTTATTCAAAACAACAGGACAGGACGGACTTCCGTCCACACCTGACAAAACACAGAACCGATGAAACTGTTTTCGTTTACACAAGAATTGGCAATGGACCTCGGCACGGCCAACACCGTGATTATAGCCGACGGCAAGATTGCGGTGAATGAGCCGTCTGTGGTGGCACTCGACATCCAGACGAAGAAGATGATTGCCGTGGGCACCCAGGCCAAGATGATGCACGAGAAGACCAACGATAAGATAAAGACCATACGTCCGCTGCGCGACGGCGTGATTGCCGACTTCTATGCCTGTGAGCAGATGATGCGTGGACTGATAAAGAAAGTCCACGACGGTCGCCGCCTGTTCTCGCCATCGTTGAGGATGGTGATTGGCGTACCGTCGGGCAGTACCGAAGTGGAACTGCGTGCCGTGCGCGACTCGGCAGAGCATGCCGGCGGCCGTGATGTCTACCTGATATTCGAGCCGATGGCAGCTGCCTTGGGCATAGGCATTGACGTGCTGCAGCCCGAGGGCAACATGGTTGTGGACATCGGCGGCGGCACCACCGAGATAGCCGTGATTTCGCTTGGCGGCATCGTGTCGAACAACTCCATAAAGATGGCAGGCGACGACTTCACCGAGGACATACGCGAATACATGAGCCGCCAGCACAACGTGCGCATAGGCGAGCGCATGGCAGAGCGGATAAAGCTGAAGGTCGGATCGGCACTGCCGGAACTTAGCGAAGACGTACCGGAGGAATATGTCGTGTGCGGACCGAACCGCATCACCGCACTCCCCATGGAGGTGCCTGTGGGCTATCAGGAAATCGCACACTGCCTCGACAAGTCGATAACAAAAATCGAGACCGCCATACTGAACGTGCTCGAGAACACCCCCTCGGAGCTGTATGCCGACATCGTGCACAACGGCATACACCTGACCGGCGGCGGAGCGCAGCTGCGCGGACTGGACAAGCGTCTGACGGAGAAGATAAACATACCGTTCCACGTAGCCGAGGACTCGCTCCTTTGTGTGGCAAGAGGCACGGGCGTGGCTCTGAAGAACATTAACAAATTCCCGTTCCTGATGAGGTAAATAAATGCGCAACCTGCTGGACTTCATCATAAGGCACAACTCGGGCTTCCTCTTCATACTGCTTGAGGCAATAGCCCTCGTGCTGCTGATGAGGCTTAACAACTACCAGCAGAGCGTGATATTCACCTCGGCAAACGCCGTATCCGGAAGCATCTACCGGCTGTCCGGCGGGGTGAAGTCGTATTTCCACCTGCGCGAGGACAACGCCGTGCTGCTTGAGCGCAACATCCTGTTGGAGCAGAAGCTGGCAAGCATGGAGCACGCGCTGAAGAAGGAGCAGGGCGACTCATTGGGATATGCTTATCTCGAAACCATGATACGAGGCAGATATGACGACCTCGGAGCCATGGTCATAAACAACAGCATCGACCGCAACGACAACTACATAACCATAGACAAAGGCTCGGCAGACGGCATACGTCCCGAGATGGCAGTGGTCGGTGCAGGCGGTGTCGTGGGTGCTGTCTACAAGACATCCGCCAACTACTCATTGGTCATCCCGCTGCTCAGCGGCAAGTCGAACATAAACTGCAAGATTGCGCGGAGCGGCTACTTCGGCTACCTGCGCTGGGAGGGTCACGACCCGAGCCACGCCTACCTGAGAGACCTGCCACGGCATGCGGAGTTCAGCATCGGCGACACCGTCGTCACCAGCGGCTTCTCGACCATGTTTCCCGAAGGGCTGATGGTGGGAACAATAGACGATATATCAGACTCGCACGACGGACTGTCATACCGGCTCAGGGTACTTCTGTCTGCCGACTTCGGCAAGCTGACGAACGTGCGCGTGCTGACGAACAAGGATGCCGACGAACGCAAGCAGCTCGAACGGCAGAAACACGACTGAAGGCAGCGGGCAACGGAAGAGAGGAAAGACAGGTTTGGCAAGCACATATATAAATAGGATAATCTGGTTTGTGGCATTGGTGCTGATGCAGGTGCTGGTGTTCGACAACATCCTCTTGTTGGGCACAGTGCGTCCGTTGCTGTTTGTCTACCTCATATTGAAGCTGAGCACAGGCACGGGACGTTGCGAGACCATGCTGTGGGCGTTCGCCCTCGGGCTTGTCATAGACATCTTCGACAACACGCCCGGAGCCAACGCGGCAGCCCTCACGCTGGCGGCCTTTGCACGTCCTGCGCTGTTGCAGCTGTTCGTGATGCGCGACGTGCAGAACGACGAAACCGTGGTGCCGTCGAGCAAGACATTCGGGCCGTTGGCCTTCTTCAAGTATGTGCTGTCGTTTGTATTCTTGCACCATGCGGTGTCGTCCGTGCTCATACAGTTCTCGCTGAACAACCTCGGCGGACTGCTGCTGCACATCCTCGGATGCACAGTAATGACCGTGGCCTTCATCTTCGCCCTTGAGATGATCATGAAGAAATAGCAGGAGAGACATGGCATCGCACAAGAACCAACTCGAACGGCGCAAGTATGTCATCGCAGCGGCGGCAATCGCCATCGTGGTCATATTCATTGTCCGCCTGCTCACGTTGCAGCTCCTGACGGAAGACTACAAGCGGAGTGCCGACAGCAATGCCTTCTACCGCCGCATACAGTATCCGTCGCGCGGAACCATCTACGACCGCAACGGCAAACTGTTGGTCAACGACCTGCCGTCCTACGACATTACTTTCGTGCCGCGTGAGGTCACGGATCTCGATACCCTCGACTTCTGCAGGACGCTTGACATAGACCGCGACTATTTCGACACACGCATGAAGGAGATACGCGACCGCCGCCGCAATCCGGGCTATTCGCGCTTCACGCATCAGACGTTCATGAGCCAGATGTCGGCAGAGGAGTGTGGCGTCTTCCACGAGAAGCTGTTCAAGTATCCCGGCTTCTACGTGCAGCGGCGCACCGTCCGGCAGTATGCCTATAACTCCGCAGGACACATCCTCGGCGACATAGGCGAGGTGTCTGAGCGCGACATCGAAAACGACAGCTACTACTCCGGCGGCGATGTCATCGGCAAGCAGGGCGTGGAACGTACATACGAGAAATATCTGCGTGGCGAGAAGGGTGTTGAGGTGCTGCTGCGCGATTCGCGCGGTGTCATTCAGGGCAGCTACAAGGACGGTCTTCTCGACAAGGCTGCCGTGCCGGGCAAAGACCTGACACTATCCATCGACATCGGGCTGCAGATGCTCGGCGAACGCCTGATGCAAGGCAAGATAGGTGCCATTGTCGCCATTGAGCCATCGACAGGCGAAATCCTGTGCATGGTGTCGTCGCCTACATTCGACCCGAGCCTGCTCATCGGTCGCCGGCGCGGAGCCAACCACACGGCACTGGCACGTGATTCCCGCAAGCCGCTGCTCAACCGTGCCATCATGGGTTCCTACCCTCCGGGGTCTACGTTCAAGCCGGCACAGGGACTGACGTTCATGCAGGAAGGCATCGTTGACGAAGGAACGCTATACCCGTGCGTAGCAGGCTTCAGCTTCCGCAACCTGCGTGTGGGCTGTCACGTCCATTCATCGCCGCTGTCGATGGTGCCTGCCATAGCCACCTCGTGCAACTCCTACTTCTGTTGGGGACTGTACCGCATGTTCGGCAACAGCAAGTACGGATCGACGCAGAATGCCATCACCGTATGGAAAGACCACATGGTGTCACAGGGCTTCGGCTACAGACTCGGAGTGGATCTGCCCGGCGAACAGCGCGGACTCATTCCCAACGCACAGTTCTACGACAAGGCATACAGAGGTTCATGGAACGCACTGACCGTCATCAGCATCGCCATCGGACAGGGAGAGATCCTTGCCACGCCGCTACAGATTGCCAACCTCGGAGCCACCATAGCCAACCGTGGGCACTACATTACGCCACACATCGTGAAGGAGATTGAGGACAACAGCATCGACAGCCGGTACCTCCAACAACGCCGCACCACCATAGACCGCAAGTACTACGACATCATTGCCGACGGCATGCGCCACTCGGTCATCGGCAGCACGGCAGGTGCCACGTGCCGGCAGTTGGCCACGCTGTTGCCTGACATTGAGGCGTGCGGCAAGACGGGAACGGCACAGAACCGTGGACGCGACCACTCGGTGTTCATGGGCTTTGCACCTATGGACAACCCGAAGATTGCCATCGCCGTCTATGTCGAGAACGGAGGCTTCGGAGCGACCTATGGTGTGCCCATCGGCGGACTGATGATGGACTACTATCTGCACGGCGGACACCTGTCGCCGGGCAATGAGTCCATAGCCGACGAGTTCAGCAGCCGCACCATCTACTACGGAAACACCGAACGCTGAAGCCCGAAATGACAGACAAAGACACTTGAACAAGAGACCGAGGATATAGGCATGGCACAAAGAAGAGACAGCATACTGAAGACACTCGACTGGGTGACGATCGGCATATACCTGCTACTGATTGTGGCGGGATGGTTCAGCGTGTGCAGTGCCAGCTTCACGCTTGGCGACACCGACTTCTTCAGTTTCTCCACGCGTGCAGGCAAGCAGTTGGTGTGGATTCTGTGTTCGTTCGGACTGGCATTCGTGCTGCTGATGCTCGACGACAAGCTGTTTGATGTCTATGCCTACGCGGCCTATGGCATCATGCTGATCCTTCTCGTCGTGACCATCTTCATAGCTCCCGATACGCGCGGATCGCGCTCATGGCTCATATTGGGTCCCGTAAGCCTTCAACCGGCAGAGTTCTCGAAGTTCGCCACATCACTGGCATTGGCCAAGTGTATGAGTGCATACGGATTCACGCTTGGGCGTGTCCGGGATGCCATGCGTGTGCTTGCCATAATCCTTGTGACCATGATGCTCATCGTGGCACAGCGTGAGACGGGGTCGGCACTCGTCTACCTCTCCTTCTTCCTGATGCTCTACCGCAAGGGTATGCCGGGAGCTGTGCTCTTCGTGGGGCTTTCTGCCGTGGTGTTCTTTGTTGTGGGTGTGCGCTTCGAAGCCGATATGTTGCCCGGCGATGTGCCTTCGTCGGTAGGACGTTCCGGTGTGTTGCTGGCTGTGACATTGCTGTCGGGCATACTCACGGGCATATACACCGGCCGTTGGAACCGTGCACGGCTCATGATGGGTGTCTCCCTGCTCGTGACCGCTGCTGCCTACGCCGTAGCACGATGGCTGTGGCCGTTCGACATCACAGTGGTGCAACTCGGCCTGTGTGCCTTGCAGATTGTGTATCTTGTGTTCTTGTCCCTGATGGACAGATATAAGTCCACACTGCTCATCGCACTCTATGTAATCGGCTCCGTGGCAATGCTCTACACGGTCAACTATGGGTTCAACAATCTGCTGATGCCACACCAGCGGGAACGCATCAAGGTGGCTTTCGGCATGGTCGACGACCCTACGGGCGCAGGCTACAACGTCAAGCAGTCGGAGATTGCCATCGGCTCCGGCGGACTCGCCGGCAAGGGCTTCCTGAACGGCACACAGATAAAGCTCAAGTATGTGCCCGAGCAAGATACGGATTTCATCTTCTGCACTGTGGGAGAGGAACACGGCTTCATCGGGTCGGCTGCCGTGTTGCTGTTATACCTGTTCCTGATACTGCGGCTCATAAAGCTGGCCGAGCGGCAGACCACCGAGTTCGGACAGATCTATGGCTACTGCGTGGCGGGCATCTTCCTGTTCCACCTGTTTGTCAACATCGGCATGGTGCTCGGACTGGTGCCTGTCATCGGCATACCGCTTCCGTTCTTCAGCTATGGAGGCTCGTCCCTATGGGGCTTCACCATCCTGCTGTTCATCTTCCTCAGCATCGATGCCAGGCGCGAACGGCTATTCTAAGTCCGTCGCCGAGAAGCTCTCTATCCTGATGCCAATATCACAGATGCCGTTCAGGACGCTGTCCGTCATGCTCTGCGCAATCCGGAAGCGGTACATTCCGGGCTTCTCCATACGCAACGTGTCAATGAGAACCTCGACAGTGCGTATGGCTTCACGACCGCTTCCGTCATTGGAACCTCCTTGCCCGTCGATCAGCTGCACATTGACCTCCTTCTGAGGGAACACCTGCGTGGAGTCAGGCCCCATCCCTTCGATCAATATGCCCAAGTTGGCATAGGGATAGCGGCTGTCGCTGCGCACGTCTATATACATGCGCCCGACGCGCCCTGAGTCCAACAGCTCGGACTCAATCAGCAGCGTGTCTGCGTGCCGCCACACAGCACCGTCAACATGGGCATAGGTATGCACGAGCGTCGACCGGTCGCACGCCGCGAGCAGGCACAACACCGCCACGGCAGCAACCGTCACAGTCGCCACCGTAGTCTTCATCTCCGATATGTTTCCCTTATTCTTGTGCTGAGCCATTATTGTCGGCAGGCTTGTTTGCTTGCTGCTGCGGCCGGCTTGCAGGTTCTGCCTGTGTGCGTTCACGCCTGTCCCTGCGCGGACGTTGCTCACCTCCCTGCTGCCGGCGTTCTCTGCGCCGTTGCCGATCCTGCTGCGGTTGTTGCTGCTGACGGTTGTTGCCGTTGTCGTTGCCACCCTTGCCGTGCCTGTGGTTGTCTGCGGCATCCGTCGCTTCACGTTGAGCCGGTGTCTGCTGCGTGCCATTGCCGCCGGCGTTACCCTGCTTGTTCTTTCTCTTCTTGTTGCGCGGCTTCTTGGCACGGTCAAACCGCGTCAGGCTCTCCTGCTCCACCAAGTCCACAGGACCGCGTTCGGGCTTCTGCTGCTCATCTCCCTCCAAGCTGTCGGGCTTCTGTCCGTGCTTGTTCATGTTTATGATCTCAAACGCACGGCGTCCGCTTATTGTCACCTCGTTTGCCAATATGCGCTTGTCGGTGGAGTATGTGATGGTGTTTGCAAGTATATCGGCCTTGAAGAAATAGTACGTGCCGTCTGTCGTCTCCAGCGTAATCTCGCGCGAGGGCAGACGTTTCTGTGCTTCCACGTAGCAGTCCACCTCGTAGTTCAGGCAGCACTTCAGCTTGGCACACTGTCCTGCCAACTTCTGCGGGTTCAGCGATATGTCTTGCAGACGTGCCGCATTCGTCGACACCGACACGAACGAGGTCATCCACGTGGCACAGCACAGCTCGCGTCCGCAGGGGCCTATGCCTCCGATGCGTCCTGCCTCCTGCCGTGCTCCGATCTGCTTCATCTCGATGCGCACATGGAAAGCCTCGGCAAGCACCTTTATGAGCTGACGGAAGTCAACGCGTTCGTCGGCAACGTAGTAGAAGATGGCCTTGTTGCCGTCGCCCTGATATTCCACATCGCCGATCTTCATCTGCAGGTTCAGCCTCTGTGCAATCTGCCGCGACTCAATCATCGTATCGTGTTCGCGGGCCTTGGCCTCATGATACTTCTCCATGTCCACAGGCTTTGCCTTGCGGTAGATGCGCTTCAGCTCGTCCACAGAGTGTATGTTCGCCTTCTTCATCTGCAACTCCACCAAGCGGCCGGTCAGTGTCACCTCGCCGATGTCGTGTCCGGGCGAAGCCTCCACAGCCACCACGTCGCCTTTCTCAAGCGGCAGGTGGTTGGAATTGCGGTAGTATCCCTTTCGCGTGTTCTTGAATTGCACCTCCACGTAGTCTGTCTCGGTGCTGTTGCCGGGGATGTCTGCAAGCCAGTCGTAGGTGTCAAGCTGCTTGTCATGCCGCCCCACGCCCTTGCAGCACAGTCCGTTGTGGCACTTGTGTATGTTATACATAAACGTATCCTCTCTGTCTTTTGTTATATATATAAATAAGGTGAAGCCTCTCTTCCGCACATAGGCGGAAGCGCAGCCGTCACCGTCTCAGTATCAAAACAATCACCTGCATGGCAAAGTCAAAGAACACCATCTTCGCATTCACGTTCTTCTCGATGTGTTCCTGTGCCTCGCTCAGCTCGCGCTCGATGCCCATCACGTTCTTCTCGTTGATGAACGGTGCAAACCGCTCGGCAAAGCCGCGTTCACGCACGCTCATGTAGTTCAGCTCGTTGCGGTGCAGATTGAAGATGAAGTTCTCACGCACCATGCGCTGACAGTAGCCCAAGAAATCCTTCTGCTTCTCGCGCCCCAACGAGGCCATCTCTTCGCTCCATTTCTTCAGTTCCTTCAGCTTGCGCCGGTATGCCAGCCGCATCAGGTTCACGAAGCTGTTGAAGAAGTACTCATTGTCGTTGTCTATCCTTATGGTCTCCAATGCCCTCACGAAGTCGCCTCCCGCCATGCGGGCTATCGTCCTCGCATCTTCAGGGTTCACGCCCAAGCGGTTCTCCAACGCATACTGCACGTCATCGTCGTCGATGCGCTTCATCTCGAACCTCTGCGTGCGGCTCACTATCGTGGGCAGAATCTTCTCCGGTTCCTCACTCACGAGGAAGAACAGTGTCTTCTGCGGCGGCTCCTCCAGCAGCTTCAGCATCTTGTTGGCACAATCCTCCTGAAACTTCTCGGGCAACCAGATTATGGTCGTCTTGTACCCTCCTTCCACTGACTTCAGGCTCAGCTTGTGTGCAATCTCGTCGCTCTCGCGCGAATATATGATGGGTTGGCTGTTCCCGACCTCAATCACGTCCATCCAGTGCGCATAGGAGAAGTATGTGCTCTCCGTCAGCATGCGCCGCCACAGCGGCAGATAGTCATCACAGGTCTCCAGACCGTCTTTCTTGCGTTTCACTATGGGGAACATGAAGTGAACGTCAGGATGCATCAGCTTCTCCCACTGCTGACATTGCGGACAACGTCCGCACGGCGCATTGCCGGTTCTGTTCGGGCAACTGAGGTAGTGCGCATAGGCCAGTGCCAATGCCATCTTGCCACATCCGTGCGGACCGCACAGCAGCATGGCATGCGGAATCTGTCCGCTTCCGGCCTCGGCCAGCAACCTCTCCTTGGCTTCTGCCTGTCCCACCACGTCGTCAAATCCGAACATCACTTCTTTCCTCTTCTTCTCGCATTTGTTACTCTCGGCACAGCGGTCTCACCACCGTGTCAATACACCTCCTTGGCAATCGCCCTTATGCTGTCGGCGGCACCGATAGAGTAGAAGTGCAGGCTTGGCACACCGGCAGCCGCCAGCTCCTTGCACTGCGCAATGCCCCACTCCACGCCCACGTGCCACGCTTCCTCGTCGTTCTTGCACTTCAGAGCCTCGTCCACCAAGTCCTGCGGCAAGTCCACCTTGAAGGTCTTCGGTATCACCGTCAGCTGGCTCAGTTTCCTGAATGGCTTGATGCCGGGGATTATGGGCATCGTCACACCGGCCTGCCGTGCCCGTTCCACGAAGCTGAAGAACTTGCTGTTGTCGTAGAACAGCTGCGTCACGGCATACTGTGCTCCGGCATCCTGCTTCATCTTCAGGTATCTGATGTCGCTGTCGATGTTAGGAGCCTCCTCATGTTTCTCGGGATAGCATGCCACTCCGTAGGTGAACGGCGTTGCCGGAGCACGCATCTCCTCACCGTCTACAAAGACACCGCGGTTGAAGTCGTTGACCTGCGCAATCAGGTCAAGCGCATGCCCGTTGCCGCCTTTCTCCGGCACGAAACCGGCATCGTCGCGGGCCTTGTCACCACGCAATACCAGCAGGTCATATATCTCCAGAAATTGCAAATCAATCAGTTCGTACTCCGTGTCTTCGCGCGTATATCCGCTGCAAAGCACGTGTGGCACTACCGGCAGTCCGTATTTGTTCTTGATGGCAGCTGCCACAGCTACCGATCCCGGCCGACGACGCACGCGCCGCCGCTCATACAGTCCGTTGCCTTTGTCCTTATAGACGTACTCACTGCGGTGCGTCGTGATGTTTATGTACTGCGGATCAAACTCGCGCAGCATATCAATGGCCTGAAACAGCTTGTCTATGTTGTTGCCCTTGAGCGGCGGCAGCAATTCAAACGAGAATGCCGTCCGTCCGTGTTTCTTTATCAGGTCTATAACGCTCATGTGCCTGTTTTTCTCTTTAGTCCGTCGTCTCTTGTCTCGGCACGCTCCATGCCGAATTAGGGACAAAGGTAGAGAATATCCGCCACAATCCCCGTAGCCGAGGCTGCAAAAATAGCCGATGAGCCACGGCTCTTTCATTTAAAATGGTCGGGATTTTTCCCCGACTGCGGTCGGTGCGCAC
>CAVDAU010000055.1:0-12145 GCA_963607015.1 Streptococcaceae bacterium | reverse complement strand
TGAAGATGTATAAATCTGTAGCAGAACGGCGGCGAAGCCAAACTTTATGTTCGCATTATCCGCTGAATATCTGATAAATGTATATATTTGTGCGCTGAACGCTGAAAGAAAGAAGATTGATGAAGGTCGCCATTGTGGACTATAATGCAGGGAATGTCTGCTCGGTGCTGAACGCCGTGCGGCGTATCGGTGTGGAGCCGTTGCTGACACGCGATGCCGACGAAATCCGTTCGGCGGACAAGGTGATATTCCCCGGGCAGGGCGAGGCCGCCGGCACCATGCGCTTCCTTCGCGACACGGGACTTGACCGTGTCATCACCGGCCTGCAGCAGCCCGTATTAGGCATCTGCATCGGCATGCAGCTCCTGTGCCGACACTCGGACGAGGGCGACACCGACTGCATGGGCGTGTTCGATGCCGACGTGTTGCACTTTGCCCCGCAACGGCATGAGGACAAGGTGCCGCACATGGGGTGGAACTCGCTCCGCGATATGCGGGGACCGCTGTTCACGGGACTTGGCGACGGTGCCTATGTCTACTTCGTGCACAGCTACTATGTTCCGCTGTGCGAATCTACCGCTGCCACCTGCGACTACATACAGCCCTTCAGCGCGGCTCTCCGGCGCGACAACTTCCATGCCACGCAGTTCCATCCGGAGAAGAGCGGCAGCGTGGGCGAACGGATACTGCAAAACTTCCTTGCACTATGATAGAGCTGATTCCCGCCATTGACATCATGGACGGCCGCTGTGTGCGGCTGGAACAGGGACGTTATGACCGTGTGACCGACTACGGCGACCCGCTTGACATGGCTCTGCGCATGCAGGACCACGGCATCGTGCGTCTGCACATGGTCGACCTCGACGGTGCAGCCTCGAAGCACATCGTCAACTACCGCACGCTGGAGCGTGTGGCGACACACACCGGCATGGTGATAGACTTCGGCGGCGGCGTGAAGAGCGACGACGACCTCCGCATTGCCTTCGACAGCGGAGCAGCCATGGTCACGGGAGGCAGCGTGGCGGTGAAGCAGCCCGACGTGTTCTGCTCGTGGCTGCGGACACATGGTGCCGACAGGATAATCCTCGGTGCCGACGTGCGCGGACGCGACATTGCCGTCAACGGATGGAAGGAACAGAGCGGCAGTGACCTGATGGCGTTCCTCGACTTCTATACGGCAGAGGAACGGAGCGTCAGCACCGTCATCTGCACCGACATCAGCCGCGACGGCATGCTTCAGGGACCGGCCGTGGATCTGTACGTGGAAATCTTGCAGAAACACCCGTCGATGCACCTCATCGCCAGCGGCGGTGTCAGCGGCAGCGACGACATCCGTCGGCTTGACGAGGCAGGCGTGCCGGCGGTGATCATGGGCAAGGCTCTCTATGAAGGGCGCATATCGTGGCGCGAGATTGAGGAGATACTCGGGCTGAAATGAGATATTCATAAATGAGAGGGAGGAGAAACACGTGCTGGCAAAACGCATCATACCGTGTCTTGACATAAAGGACGGGCAGACCGTCAAGGGAGTGCGCTTCGAGGGACTGCGCCACGCCGGTGATCCTGTGGAGCTGGCGCGTGCCTACTCCGGCCAAGGAGCCGACGAGCTGGTGTTTCTCGACATCACCGCCAGTGCCGAGGGCCGCAAGACCTTCACCGAATTGGTGACGCGCATTGCCGAAAACATCAACATCCCGTTCACCGTGGGTGGCGGCATCAACGAACTTGCGGACGTGGATCGCCTGTTGGAGGCCGGTGCCGACAAGGTGTCGGTCAACTCGGCGGCGTTGCGCAATCCGGAGCTGATTGATGCGATAGCCCGCAGCTACGGCTCGCAGGTGTGCGTCCTCGCCATCGATGCCAAGCAGATGCAGGACGGCAGCCGGATGTGCTTCCTCAATGGCGGTCGCGTGCCGACGGAGCGCGAGCTGTTCCGATGGGCACGCGAGGGACAGGAACGCGGAGCGGGAGAGATACTCTTCACCAGCATGGACCACGACGGCGTGCGCGCGGGATTTGCCAACGAAGCATTGTCGCGCCTGACGGACGACCTGTCGATACCCGTGATTGCATCGGGCGGAGCAGGCACGATGGAGCACTTCCGCGATGTCTTCAACGAGGGGCACGCCGATGCGGCCTTGGCGGCAGGCGTTTTTCATTTCGGCGACATCAGTATTCCCGATTTAAAGTCGTACCTTTGCGGCTGTGGCATAAAGATAAGGATTTAGAAGAAAACGTGATTGTTTGACACTTGTAAGACAGATATATGTTGGATTTTGACAAGATGGGCGGGCTGATTCCTGCCATAATACAGGACGCCGACACGGCAAAGGTGCTGATGCTCGGCTTCATGAATGAGGAGGCATACGAGCGCACGCAGAAGAGCGGCCGCGTGACCTTCTACAGCCGCACGCGCAAGTGCCTGTGGACCAAAGGTGAGGAGAGCGGTCACTATCTGGACGTGGTGTCCGTCAAGTCCGACTGCGACAACGACACACTGCTCATCGAGGTGCGTCCCAACGGCTCCGTGTGCCATCTTGGCACAGATACCTGTTGGGGAGAGACCAACTCCGAGCCGGTGATGTTCCTGAAGGAGTTGCAGGACTTCATCAGCAAGCGTTACAAGGAGATGCCTGCCGGCTCATACACCACGTCGCTGTTCTCGTCGGGCATCAACAAGATGGCACAGAAAGTGGGCGAAGAGGCTGTGGAGACCATCATCGAAGCCACGAACGGCACCAATGACCGCCTGGTCTACGAAGGGGCAGACTTGCTCTATCACCTCATCGTGCTGCTGACATCGAAGGGTCTCAGCATTGAAGACCTGGCAAGCGAGCTGCAGGAGCGTCACAAGCCCAACTGGAAGAAACATTGACCTGACAGGATAATTCCGCAACACGGAAGCCTATGGACGACGAGTGTTTGGTGAGATATAAGGATGTAGCCTTCAGCCAAGAGGGCGCGGCGGTGCTCGAGGGCGTGAACCTACAGCTCTCGAAGGGGCAGTTCGTCTATCTCACGGGGCGCGTCGGTGCAGGCAAGAGCAGCCTGCTGAAGACCATGTATGCCGAGCTGGACATCGACAGCGGTGAGGCGGAGGTGCTGGGCTTCAACCTGCGCCGCCTGAAGCGCAGGAACATTGCATTGCTGCGACGCAAGTTGGGCATCGTGTTCCAGGACTTCCAACTGCTGACAGACCGCACGGTGCACGACAATCTGGAGTTTGTCCTCCGCGCCACAGGATGGAGCGGACGCAAGGACATAGACGGGAGAATATCCGTGGCACTGCGCCTCGTGGGACTTGAGGACAAGGCACGGAAGATGCCGCACGAGCTGTCGGGCGGCGAGCAGCAGCGGGTGGTGATAGCACGCGCCATGCTGAACGCTCCGGAACTGATTCTGGCAGACGAGCCGACGGGCAACCTCGACCCCGACACCAGCCGCAGCATCATGAAGCTGCTGCACGACATCAGCCGCACGGGGGCATTGGTCATCATGGCAACGCACAACATGCAGCTCATCGACGAATTTCCCGGCGATGTCTACCGCTGCGCCGACCACAGGCTCGTGAAGGTCTCGGGCACGGAAGGGGCATGACGGGCGGCAGATACAGAGACTGACAGAACAATATACAAAAGAAACATAAAGGAGAGAGAGACAGTATGAAAGTATTGAAGTTTGGAGGCACGTCCGTAGGCTCGGCACAGCGCATGAAGGACGTGGCAAAGCTGATAACGGCTGACGGCGAGTGCAAGATTGTGGTGCTCTCGGCCATGTCGGGTACGACGAACACCCTCGTCGAGATTTCCGACTATCTGTACCGCAAGAACCCCGACGGTGCTAACGAGTTGATAAACAAGCTGGAAGCCAAGTACAACCGCCACATCGACGAGCTGTACGGCACCGACGAATATCGCCGCAAGACGCGCGAGGAACTGAAGTCGCACTTCGACTACATGCGTTCGTTCACCAAAGACCTCTTCACCATGTTCGAGGAGAAAGAGATCCTGTCGCAGGGCGAACTGATGTCCACCGCCATGATGAACTCATATCTGCACGAGTGCGGCTGCAACTCGGTGCTCCTGCCCGCGCTCGAATTCATGCGCATAGACAAGAACGGCGAGCCGGATTCCACATATATAAAGGAGAAGCTGTCGGCACAGCTCGACCTGAACGCCGGTGCAGACCTGTATATCACGCAGGGCTTCGTCTGCCGCAATGCCTACGGCGAGGTGGACAACCTGCAGCGTGGCGGCAGCGACTACACGGCATCGCTGATTGGTGCAGCCGTCGGAGCCGACGAGATACAGATATGGACGGACATCGACGGCATGCACAACAACGACCCGCGCATCGTGGACCACACGGCTCCGATCCGCAACCTGCACTTCGAGGAGGCTGCCGAGATGGCATATTTCGGAGCGAAAATCCTGCACCCGACGTGCATACAGCCTGCCAAGTATGCCAACATCCCCGTGCGGCTGAAGAACACTCTCGATCCGCAAGCCCCGGGAACGCTGATCTCGAACGAGACCGTCAGCGGCACCGTCAAGGCCGTTGCCGCCAAGGACAACATCACCGCCATAAAAATCAAGTCGAGCCGCATGCTGCTGGCCTACGGTTTCTTGCGCAAGGTGTTCGAGATATTCGAGAGCTATCAGACATCCATCGACATGATATGCACCTCAGAGGTGGGTGTCTCCGTCACCATCGACAACCAGAGCCATCTCAACGAGATTCTCGACGACCTGCGCAAGTACGGCACCGTCACCGTCGACCGCGACATGTGCATCGTCTGCATCGTGGGTGATCTGGAGTGGGAGAACATCGGCTTCGAGGCCAGCGTGCTCGATGCGCTGCACGACGTGCCTGTGCGCATGATTTCCTACGGCGGCAGCAACTACAACATCTCGCTGCTGATACGCGAGTCCGACAAGAAGAAAGCCCTGCAGCAGCTCAGCGACAAGCTGTTCAACGGCAAGTGATCCGGCGGCACACGGAAAGACAGAAGGAAAACAAAGGAGCCGCGAGGCGGCTGCAAATGCAAATACGCTCTTAACAAAGACAGATGGAAGGAACATTCCCCACGGACAAGTTTGAGAAGATTCAGACACCGTTCTACTATTACGACACCCCACTGCTGCGCCGCACGCTCGATGTCCTGCGCAGTGAGATGCAGAAGGTGCCGGCGTGTCAGGTGCACTATGCCGTCAAGGCCAACGCCAACCACAAGGTGCTGCGCCTCATCAGCAGCTACGGCCTGGGAGCCGATTGCGTGAGCGGCGGCGAGATACGTGCAGCCTTGCAGGCGGGATTTGCGCCGCAGAGCATAGTCTTCGCCGGAGTGGGCAAAGCCGATTGGGAGATAAACCTCGCGCTCGAGGCGGGCATCGGGTTCTTCAACGTCGAGTCCGTGCCCGAGCTTGAGGTCATAGGCAGTCTGGCGGCGGCACGCAGGACAGTGGCCCGCGTGGCTCTGCGCATCAATCCCGATGTCGGGGCGCACACGCACGCCAACATCACTACCGGACTGGCGGAAAACAAGTTCGGCATCAGCATGGACGACATGGACAGCGTCATAGAGACGGCACGTTCGATGCGCAGTGTGTCGTTCGAGGGACTGCACTTCCACATCGGCTCGCAGATTCTCGACATGGGCGATTTTCAGGCTCTCTGCAACCGCATCAATGAGCTGACGGCACGACTGGAGCGCAACCACATTGAAGTCCGCAACATCAATGTCGGCGGAGGACTGGGCATCGACTACCGTCATCCGAACCGCAATGCCGTGCCTGACTTCGGTGCATGGCTGCGGACGTTCGGCACGCACCTGCACCGCCGTGAGGGACAGACGCTGCACCTCGAGCCGGGACGTTCCGTCGTGGGACAGTGCGGCTCGCTCATATCGCGCGTGCTCTATGTCAAGCAGGGCAGGAACAAGCAGTTCGCCATTCTCGATGCGGGCATGTCTGACCTCATACGTCCTGCGCTCTATCAGGCTTATCACAAGATTGAGAACATCAGTTCCGCACTTCCCGTCGAGACATACGATGTCGTGGGGCCGGTCTGCGAGTCGTCAGACGTGTTCGGCAAGGCCGTCGACCTGAACAAGACCGTGCGCGGCGACCTCATCGCCATACGTTCTGCCGGAGCCTACGGCGAAATCATGGCTTCGCAGTACAACTGCCGCCCGCTGCCGCAAGGCTATACCACCGAAGACCTGCAGGCATTGTAGCGGTTGGCGGAAGCTCGTGCAGCCCGTTGTGCGACGGCAGGAAAACGAAACGAAATGACATCTGTCTCTGAACGAAATGATGTATCTTTGCGCCTGCAAAAATGAGACAGCCGGTAAAGATAGTCATATTGTTGTTCCTCACGGGGATGGTGTTCTCCTGCAACATGGGGAAGAACGACCGTACCCCGTTCGCAGCCATCACGGACATGGTGGACTCAGCAGCCTTGGCGCGTGCCGATTCCGCAGCTTTGGCCGACAGTCTCAGGCGGATAGAGGAAGAAGAGGTGAAGCCCGTCCGTGCCGACGAGCTGTTTGAGGACTTCATGTATAACTTCTCGTCCGATGCCCGCTTCCAACGCCGCCGCGTCACGTTTCCACTTGAGTTCCATGATGCCGATACGGTCTATCACATCGAGCGCAAGTACTGGAAGCAGGACACGACGTTCAACCGCAGCAACACTTTCTACATACTCTTCGACCGCGAGTCGGACCTCGATCTCGAGGGCGACACCTCGCTCAACGCCGTGCGCGTGGAGTGGGTCTACCTGAACACGATGATGGAGAAGACCTACCTCTTCGAGCGTGTGCGTGGTGCGTGGATGCTCAATCGCATCGACCTCAAGCCGCTGGCGGATGCCGAAGATGGCTTCACCGGCTTCTACCGCCGCTTTGTCTCCGACAGCCTGTTCCAGAGCCGTCATGTCTCCAATCCGCTGGAGTTTGTCACCGTAGACCCCGACGACGAGTTCTCCATCCTGCACACCACGCTTGGTGTCAGCGAATGGTTTGCCTTCCGTCCCGAACTGCCCGACAACGTGCTTCCGAATATCGACTACGGACAGCAGAACGACGAGACCTCGACCACAAAGGTCATAAAGCTCAATGGCTCCGACGGCTATTCCGCCATCCTTTACTTCCACAAGCGGCGCGGCGAGTGGATGCTCTATAAATTTGAGGACACCAGTATATGACGACCACCACAACCTCCGGCTGCCATCCGGCAAGAATACCGAACACCTTTGGTCTCGATGTCGTGGCCGACGGCTTCCACGACTACTCATCGGCTGAAGAGCTGCTGCATCTCGTCGGCAGCGGTCTGATAGCTCCGCGCCATCTGCATGTCGGCGGCGGGAGCAATCTGTTGTTTCTCAACTCGCACTATCACGGCACCGTCCTTCATTCGCGGATATGCGGTGTCAGTGTCGTCGGCGAGGACGGCGACGATGTCCTTGTGCGTGTCGGTGCGGGCTGTGTGTGGGACGATTTCGTGGCTCTCTGTGTCGTACACGGATGGCATGGCGTGGAGAACCTTTCGCTCATCCCCGGCGAGGTCGGTGCCGGTGCGGTGCAGAACATCGGTGCCTACGGCGTGGAGGTGAAAGATGTCATCAGCCGCGTTGAGGCTGTAGACATACAGGGACGCAGCCTTGCGTTCGATGTCTCCGAGTGCGGCTACGGCTATCGCGACAGCATCTTCAAGCGGCCCGACATGAAGGATGTCTTCATAACCCACGTGACCTATCGCCTCAGCAGGCATGGCGGTCTGCGGTTAGGCTATAAGGCCATCGGTCAGGCACTGGAAGGGCGCAGCAACATCACCCTCTCCGACGTGCGGCAAGCCGTCATCGGCATCCGCCGTGCCAAGTTGCCCGACCCCGCAGAGCTGGGCAGTGCCGGCAGCTTCTTCAAGAACCCCGTTATCAGTGCCGCACAGAAGAACAGCCTGTTGCGCACTCACCCGACAATGCCGTTCTATCAGCAGGCCGACGGCAGTGCCAAGATTCCTGCCGGATGGCTCATTGAACAGTGCGGATGGAAAGGCCGCTCGCTGGGGCCGGCAGCCGTCTACGGCAAGCAGGCACTTGTCATCGTCAACACCGGCGGGGCGACCGGTAGCGACATCATGCGCCTTGCCGAAGCCGTACAGCACGATGTGCTCTCGGCGTTCGGCCTGCAGCTCAGTCCCGAGGTCAACATCATAGAATAAGCACGCGATGGATGCAGCCATGACGATACGGTTTCTCGGCACAGGGACATCGGGCGGTGTACCGACGTTGGGCTGCACATGTCCCGTCTGCACGTCGCCCGACCCGCGCGACAGCCGTCTGCGCTCCTCGGCTCTCGTCACCGCCGGCAGCGCGCATCTGCTCATCGACTGCGGTCCCGACTTCCGCCAACAGTGGCTCGGCGTGCGTCCTTTTGTCGCTCCCGATGCCATCCTGCTCACCCACGAGCACTTCGACCACATTGCCGGACTTGACGATCTGCGTCCCAACCAGGCGTTTGGCAGTGTGCCCATCTATGCCGAGCAGCGTGTCATCGACCAGTTGCGCAACCGTCTGCCCTACTGCTTCGGACAGAAACACTACCCGGGTTCGCCGCTGTTCGATGTCCATGTTGTCGAACCTTTCCGTCCGTTCACTGTCGGCGACACAGAAATAATGCCCGTCCGTGTCATGCACGGTGCACTGCCCATCTTGGGATATGTCATCGGCGGACGATTGGGCTACGTCACCGACATGAAGACCATGCCCGTCGAGAGCCGCGCCTGTCTCAGCGACCTGCAGGTGCTCGTCATGAATGCGCTGCACGTCCGTGAGCACCCGTCGCATCAGAACATTGCCGAAGCCATTGCCAACGCCCGCACGCTTGCCGCTCGCGACACCTACTTCATCCACATGAGCCACTACGCCGGACTTCATGCCGAAATCGATGCCGCCCTGCCCCGGGGCATGCACTTCGCCTACGACGGCTTGACGGTAAAGCTGCTGTGAGATGCCGGCAACCTCCTGCCTTCTCCGAGACTTGAGTAAAGACACAGCCTATGCGGCTGCTTAGTTCTCCAACACCTCCCAGTGACCTCCTCTATCGCCGCCATGACGAATAATGATGTTGTCAGTCTTCAATCGGTTAGGATGCACGGAGCATATCCGACCAGAGAGCATCCTGCATAGTGCAGACATCATGTAGGACAGCCTCGGAGAGGCTGATTTCATGCAGTAACCCCAGCCTAAGGGAGCGGAGCGACCGCAGCCTGGGGTACAAGACATACCATCACTACGTGCCTCGAGTACACACGCCATAGGACATGTTCTTTTACTATCTGCCTAAATCCGAGACCTTCAAGATCTTACAATTATGACAGGAAACAGGATAAACTATATCGATGCCATGCGCGGACTGGCGATGCTTCTCGTGGTGGTGGGTCATGTCTTTAATTTTACTATAAACAGTTCCGGCAACACTATCACACGGATACTGTGCGACGAATTGGAGATTCCTCTCTTCTTCATGGTGAGCGGGATGCTGTTCAAGGTACCTGTGCAAGGCGTGACGGCTATGATCGGGAGGAAGGCTTTCCAACTCTGCGTGCCGGCTGCAATCTTCATGGTTGCCTACTCATGGATGCGCCATGACAGCATCATGGCATCGTGCTTCGACGTATGGAAGAACGGCTACTGGTTCACCTTTTCTCTTTTTGAATTCACGCTGATATGTGCTGCACTCAGGATTGCACTGCGCCGCTTCAGGCTGAGTGCAGGGAAGTCCGATGCCGCTATGTTCCTGTTGTCCGGAGTCATCATGTTCTGTGGAGTGTGGGCAGACCGTCAGCAGGGCAACTTCGCATGGATCTCGCTGTTGGGAATGCAGCATCTCAAGTCGTTCCCATATTTCGTGCTTGGCACTGTCATTGCCGGATGCGGATGGATGAGTGGTGCTGTCAAGGCAGGTGAAGTTAAGTTGGGGGGGGTATTTATTGCTCTCTTCATGGTGATGCATCTCTACTCCTACAGGGACGCAGAGCTTGCGACCTTAGGGTTTAGCAGCACGCTTTGGATTATGGTGATGACCATGACGGGGCTGATGGCAATCCTGCCGGGATTTCGCCGCTATCCTGAATGGAGCGACGGCTGCGTGGGACGGATGCTGCAGACCATTGGGCGACACTCGCTCGATGTCTATTTCATCCACTATTTCTTCCTGCCGAGGAACATGGGTATGGTAGGCGAGTGGTTCGCAGAGCATCCCAATGCGCTGGTGGAGTTCGCGCTGTGTCTCCTCATTGCCGGCATAGTGGTCGCTGCATCTCTCCTTTCGGGCAGAATCATACGGCTCAACCCCGTGACGGCTCACTGGCTGCTCGGGGCAAAAGGTTACCGGAATAACCCAAAAAGCACAGAAGAGAGCAACAGCAGCAACAACAAACAGAACACTATATGAACGACTATTTTTTCTCCATTGTCATTCCCGTCTACAACGGTCTGACACTGGGACTGCCCAAGTGCTTGGACAGCATCTGGAAGCAACCTTTAGATGAATCGCTCTACGAAGTGATTTGTGTGGATGACTGTAGCACGGACAGCACAAGAGCATGGTTGAAGTCGCAGACCTCGGTACACCGCAACCTGAGAGTGATAGAAAATGAAGTGAATATCCGTCAAGGGGGGGGCAGAAATCGTGGCATGAAGGCTGCCCGAGGAAAGTATATCATCTTTATTGACCAGGATGACTACTACCATCATGATGCGATTGCGGAGGTGTACCGGCACTTGAAGGATTCGGATCTCGATGTGTTGATAGTGGATTGTGCATACGAGTATCCCGGGAAGGTGAGCGATAAGCTGCAGCATAACTTCCCGCATCATGAAGTGATGTCGGGCGATGAGATTATACTGAAGAACTCTATCCCCTATGCTCCCTGGAAATTTGTGTTCCTGCGCTCTTTGGTTATCGACAACAATCTGTTTTTCGAGGAGCATGAACGCATTGAAGATGTGGATTGGGTGCACCGGTTGGTCCACAAAGCAGCAAAGGCACAATACCGGCCGATATTGTTTATCCACTACAACAAGGGCAATGCATCCACGACGATGACATCCTTCAGGTCTCCCGTGACCACCTATTCGACCTTGCGATGCGGACGCAGGTTATGTCTGTTGCCGGAGAGAGATTTCTCCGACAGCAGCGAAGACCTGAAACAGTGCCTGCGGAATTTGGGTGAGAATTTCCTGCGTTTAGGGCTTCGCAATTATCTGACGTGCATCGATGCCGTCAAGAACAAACGGCGTGCTATATGTGAGACAGTCGTTCCATACAGCCAAAGAAAATCTTTACTGACAAAAATGGCCACCGCAATGCCATGGACATTCAGTGCCATAAGCAACATCGCCGCTGTGTTCCTCCCTTGGGTCATCATCATACGGAGAAAATGGAAGTACAGAACCTGACTGTCCGTGGCAAAAGGCAAACAGTCGCAATGGTACTCTCAACAGGAAACATGAAAAACATGAAAACGGAAAGATTGCTTCATATAGGCAGGAAAGCATGTGACAGATTTCTGACACTTTGCCGTAATTTCCTTATGCGTGGAAGATATTACTCGTGGAAATACGCCGTATATGATTTGATGGAGTGGGTAGGGTTCTATGGAAGGAACCCCCGTCTTTCTGCCATGTTCGTGAGGAAGAAGCAGGTTTGGCTTGACCGCTATTTTGTACGGAGATATCCGGAAATTGTGGAGCGGTATCTGACCATGGAGGAAAGTCATGCCGAGGTAAAGAGTTTCAAGTTGTGGATGTTTTGGGGACAGGGTGAAGAAAACATGCCACCACTGGTGAAAGCCTGTTACCGGCAGTTGTGCAAGAACAATGGCAAGGAGAACGTGGTGCTGCTTGATATGCAGAACGTAAGGGAGTATGTCGACATACCTGAAGATATCTATGAAAGACTTGACAGAGGAGCATTGCTTTATGCACATTTCTCTGACATCCTGCGCCAGTCTCTGATTGCCAAGTATGGTGGGATGTGGGTTGACGCTACATGCTGGACAGGACGGGCAATGCCGGAGGAAGACAAGAAACCGGTATTTATCTCGCCGCATAACGAGAAGGACGGCACATATTGGTGCAC
>CAVDAU010000054.1:0-12192 GCA_963607015.1 Streptococcaceae bacterium | reverse complement strand
CAATGAACTATTAGTTCATTTTTCCCCGGGCTGCGGTCGGTTATGGTGTGCATCGTGAAGAACCACAAGAAGGACGGCAATGTCGAGACCTTTGATGTCTACGATTATCGTGAGGGGAAGGAACCGATCCCGAGTAAAGATGATGCAATCAAGGCAGGTGCCAAGAAAGCTGTCAGCCGTCACGACCGCCGGCGTCTGCCTCAGACCTCAACGTCCAATGCGCGGCCGATGACGGGTGCCATGTCGTAATAACGGTATTCTGCCAGTCGGCCGCCGAAGATGACGTTGCGCTCCTGCGCCGCCAGCTGTCGGTACTGCTCTGCCAGGGTGTTGTTGTGCCGGTCGTTGATGGGGTAGTATGGTTCCATGCCCGGTTTCCACTCGGTGGAGTATTCGCGGCTGACCACGGTGTGCGGGTTCTCGTAGACCGCTGCCCCGAAGCTCTCGAAGTGCTTGTGCTCGATGATGCGCGTGTAGGGCACTTCGCTGTCGGTGTAGTTCACCACGGCGTTGCCCTGAAAGTTGGGCACGTCCTTCACCTCATGCTCGAAGCGCACGGTGCGGTATTGCAGGTGTCCGAAGCGGAAGTCGTAGAACTCGTCGATCTGTCCCGTGAAGACCACCTTCTTTGCCACAGCGTTCCAGTGACTGCGGTCGGCGAAGTAGTCGGTCTCCGTGCGCACCTCCGTGCCATCGAGCAGGCGTGCCGTCAGCTCGTTGTAGCCGCCCATGGGTATTCCCTGATACAGGTCGTTGAAATAGTTGTTGTCGTAGACCAGCCGCACGGGCAGCCGCTTGATGATGAATGACGGCAGTTCGGTGCACGGACGGCCCCACTGCTTCTGCGTGTATCCCTTGATGAGGCGTTCGTAGATGTCGCGTCCCACGAGCATCAGTGCCTGCTCCTCCAGGTTGGACGGTTCGCGTCCTGCCAGCTGTGCCTTCACCTCGGCACGCTGTTCGTCAATCCGTCGGGCAGCCTCCTCCGGCGTGTTCACTCCCCACATCTCGTGGAACGTGTTCATGTTGAACGGCAGGTTGTAAAGCTGTCCGCGCCAGTTCGCCACGGGCGAATTGGTGTAGCGGTTGAACTCCACGAGCGAGTTCACGAAATCCCACACACGGCGGTCTGACGTGTGGAAGATATGTGCGCCGTACTTGTGAACGTGTATGCCCTCCGTGGTCTCACAGTAGGTGTTGCCGCCGGTGTGCGGACGCTTGTCTATCACGATGCACTTCTTCCCTGCCCGGCGTGCCTTCCACGCCACCGTGGCTCCGAACAGTCCGGAGCCTACAATCACATAATCATATACCTTATTCATATCGGGAGCCAAAGGTACGCAATTTTCCTCCCATTTTTGCTTACCTTTGGCGGCGCAATGTCATTAACAAGAAACTCAGGCTAAAAAACAGTTGACCGTAACATGAAGGAATTCATGCATTTGCTCAAGCGGTTTGTCAGTCCGTACAAGAAGTACATCTGCCTTGCCGTCCTGCTGAACGTGCTGTCGGCAGTGTTCAACATCTTCTCGTTCACGCTGATTATCCCGATGCTCAACATCCTGTTCAACACCTCCGGCGGACAGGTCTACACATACATGGAGTGGGGGAGCGACGGCCTGCGCGAGGTGGCTGTGAACAACTTCTACTACTACACCACGCAGCTCATGCAGCTGTTCGGCGCATCCACCACACTGCTGCTGCTCGGACTGTTTCTTGCGGTGATGACGCTGCTCAAGACGGCGTGCTACTTCGGATCCACGGCAGTGATGATTCCTCTGCGCACGGGCGTGGTCCGCGACTTGCGCGTCAAGGTCTACCGCAAGATTACGCAGCTGCCGCTGGCCTTCTTCTCCGAAGAGCGCAAGGGCGACATCATTGCCCGCATGAGCGGTGACGTCAACGAGATTGAGACCTCGGTCACCAGCTCGCTCGACATGCTGGTGAAGAACCCCATACTCATTGCCTTCTACTTCGCCACGCTGATCATCACCAGCTGGCAGCTGACGCTCTTCACCGTGCTCGTACTGCCGGGCATGGCGTGGGTCATGGGCAAGGTGGGCAAGACCCTGAAGCGGCAGTCGCTCTATGCGCAGAACCTGTGGAGCGACTCCATGTCGCAGCTTGAGGAGACACTGGGGGGACTGCGCATCATAAAGGCCTTCATCGCCGAAGACAAGATGGTGGAACGCTACAACAAGATCTGCAACGAGGTGCGTGCAGCATCGGGCAAGGTAGCCACGCGTCAGGCTCTGGCGCATCCGATGAGCGAGTTCCTCGGCACCATACTGATTGTCATCGTGCTGTGGTTCGGCGGACTGCTCATCCTCGGCGAACGGTCGTCGATAGACGCTCCGACCTTCATCTTCTACATGGTCATCCTGTACAGCATCATCAACCCGCTGAAGGAGTTCTCGAAAGCGAGCTACAACATCCCCAAGGGACTGGCATCGATGGAGCGCATCGACAAGATTCTGCTGGCAGAGAACAACATAAAGGAATCGGCACAGCCAAAGCCCCTCGGCGGCCTCAACGACAGAATCGAGTATCATGATGTCTGCTTCAGCTATGACGGCGTGCATCCGGTGTTGCAGCACATAGACCTGACGGTCGAGAAAGGCAAGACCATTGCACTGGTAGGACAGTCGGGGTCGGGCAAGTCCACGCTCGTCGACCTGCTGCCTCGCTATCATGACATCGGCAGCGGCAGCATCACCATCGACGGCACGGACATACGCGATGCCGGCATACGCGAGCTGCGCGGACTCATAGGCAACGTCAATCAGGAGGCAATACTGTTCAACGACACGTTCTTCAACAATATTGCGTTCGGCGTGGAGAACGCCACACGCGAGCAGGTGATGGAGGCCGCCAAGATTGCCAACGCACACGACTTCATCATGGCGACGGAGAAGGGCTATGACACCAACATCGGCGACCGTGGCGGCAAGCTGTCGGGCGGACAACGCCAGCGCATCAGCATAGCGCGTGCCATCCTCAAGAACCCGCCCATACTCATTCTCGACGAGGCGACCTCGGCACTCGACACGGAGTCCGAACGCCTGGTACAGGAAGCTCTGGAGCGGCTGATGAAGACACGCACCACCATTGCCATAGCCCACAGGCTGAGCACCATACGCAATGCCGACGAGATATACGTGCTGCATGAGGGGAAGATTGTGGAGCGCGGGAAGCACGAAGAGTTGCTGAAGCTCGGCGGATACTACAAGCGGCTGAACGACATGCAGTCGCTCTGACAACGGAGTCCGTCACTTCACTTGCGCCCGAAGTCGGCAGGAATCTCGCCCCACCGGCGGGTGTCCCACTTCAAGATGTCGGTATCATAGGTATTGTCGTGCAGCCATTTCTCCGCACGCTCAATCATCCGGAAGAGCTGTTCCGTCCGTGCGTTACGCTCCAGCTTGGTCTTGCATTTCTTCTGTCTGACCCATAGCATGGCATTGCGGCTGTCGCTGTAGACGGGCATACCCAACCCTTTCTGCTTCAGCAGTGCAAGCCCGTGGACAATGGCAAGGAACTCGCCGATGTTGTTTGTGCCGAACACGGGACCGAAGCGGAACACCTCCTTGCCGGTTGCCACGTAGACCCCACGGTATTCCATGGGACCGGGGTTGCCGCTACAGGCGGCATCGACAGCCAAGCTGTCGGTCACACAGGCCGCCGTGCCTCCCGCGTGTGCCGCTGCACTGCGGCGTGTCTGTGCCGGTGCGTGCGGTTTGATGTGGGTAGACAGATAGTCCTCGTCGCAGAAGGCTGCTTTGGCTTCGGCTTCCGAGTCGAACGCCTTGTACTTCGCGCCCTTGTATCCCTCGACGTTGGCCCTACATTCTTCCCATGTGCGGAATATGCCGGTGTCTCTGCCAACCCATACGACGTAGTATTTCTGTTTCATCCGGTCACGGTTGCTTTTGGCGCAAAAGTAAGAAATAATATGCTTACCTTTGACGCTGCAACGGACAGAACCGTTTTTGACAAGCCAAAGGAACAAAGACATGACACCGGTATTTCTGATAGGATATATGGGGACCGGCAAGACCACGCTGGGGCGTGCCGTCGCCCGCAAGTCCGGCATGCAGTTCATCGACCTTGATTGGTACATCGAGAACCGCTTTCACAAGAGCATAAGCAAGATATTCGAGGAACGTGGCGAAGACGGCTTCCGCCTGCTGGAACGCAGTATGCTTCAGGAGGTCGCCGACTTTGAAGACACCGTCATATCGTGCGGCGGCGGCACTCCGTGCTTCTTCGACAACATGGACTATATGAACACTCACGGGCGCACTGTCTATCTGAAGGCTGCCGACGACGTGCTTTTCCGCCGTCTGCGCATTTCGCACACGCCGCGTCCCATCCTCGCCGGCAAGACCGACGACGAGCTGCTCGACTTCATCCACCGGTCTGTGGCGGCACGCGAGCCGTTCTACACCAAGGCGCAGTATGTGTTCAGCAGCGACCGTCTTGAAAGCAGCCGGCAGGTCAGCGACTCGGTGCAGGGCCTGGCCGACTTGCTCGGCATTGCCTTGGGCGGCACGGCTCAGGATGCTGCGCCGCGTCCCTGACGCTCCAATGCCCGCAACTGTTCCAACGCCGCACGCACGGTGTCCGTACCGGTGATGCTGCGGCTGTATTCGTCAATCTTCACCACGCCTCCCATAGACACCCGCGCATTGCGGAACCTCATGCCGCTTGGCACGGCGGTGCGTGCCGACAGATGGAACTCCGTGGCTCCGCTGTCGCGGGCGATGGATGCGATGTTCTGCGGCGTTATGCCGCAGCCCGGCATTATGCTTATGCGTCCTCCCGCTCTTGACACAAGCTCCCTGAGCAGGGCTGTCCCTTCGGCGGCGGTGGGGCTTTGTCCTGATGTCAGGATGCGGTCACAACCGAGGGAGACGATTTGCTCCAAAGCCCCGAACGGGTCGGCACACATATCGAAAGCACGGTGGAAGGTGACGCTCATGCCACGGGCTGCCGTCATGAGCCTCTGCATGGCACTCATGTCCACGTGCCCGTCGGCATCGAGACAGCCCAACACAATGCCGTCCGCTCCCGCCGTCCTTGCTGCCGAGATGTCCTGCTCCATGATATCAAGCTCAAGCGGTGAATACATGAAGTCTCCGCCGCGCGGACGTATAATCACGTTCAGCCGTGTGGCATCGAGCAGCCATCGGGCTGCCGTTATCTCACCATACGACGGTGTGGTGCCACCCTCCGACATTCCGGCACATAGCTCCACCCTGTAGGCACCGCCACGTTGGGCATTGGCGGCACTCTCTGCCGAATTGGCACAAATCTCTATCCTGTAATGCATAAATACCCTGTTTTGTTTGCACAAAGATACGTCTAAAGGCGTAAATGGGGGCAAATGATGCAGCAAGACCGATATTTTAGCTATTTTTGCCCACCAAAGTTTAAGTCAGACAATTAATACCGTGATATTACCGCGAAATGAGAAAGTGGCGTATTGAAGATTCCGAAGAACTGTACAACATCAATGGATGGGGCGTGTCGTATTTCAGCATCAACGACAAAGGACACATAGTCGTCACGCCGAAGAAGAACGGTGTTGAGGTTGACCTGCGCGAAGTGATGGACGAGCTGGCACTGCGCGACCTGACGGCACCGGTGTTGCTGCGCTTCCCCGACATCCTCGACAACCGCATCGAACGTATGTCAACATGCTACGATAATGCTTCGCGGGAGTACGGATACAAGGGTAAGTGCTATTCGGTCTATCCCATCAAGGTGAACCAGATGCACCCTGTCGTCGAGGAGATTGTCAGCCACGGACAGAAGTTCAACCTCGGTCTGGAGGCCGGATCAAAGCCGGAGCTGCATGCGGTATTGGCGGTGAAGCCCGACAACGACTGTCTGATAATATGCAACGGATACAAGGATGCGTCGTACATCGAGCTGGCACTGCTGGCACAGAAGATGGGCAAGCGCATATATCTTGTGGTGGAGAAGATGAACGAGCTGCAGCTCATCGCCGATATCGCCGATCGTCTGCATATTCGCCCTAACATAGGCGTGCGCATCAAGCTCGGCTCGTCCGGTTCGGGCAAGTGGGAAGACTCGGGCGGCGATGCCAGCAAGTTCGGACTGACAAGCAGCGAGCTGTTGGAGTGCCTTGACGTGCTCAACCGGAAGAACCTTGCCGACTGCCTCAAGCTCATCCACTTCCACATCGGCAGCCAAGTCACCAACATACGCCATATCAAGACCGCCATACGCGAGGCTTCGCAGTTTTACGTGCAGCTCTACAGGATGGGCTTCCACATCGAGTTCGTCGACTGCGGTGGCGGCATGGGCGTGGACTACGACGGCACGCGCTCTGCCAACAGCGAGTCGTCGGTCAACTACTCCATGCAGGAATACGTCAACGACGTGATGTATCAGATCATGGAAGCGGCAGACAAGAACAAGCTGCCCCATCCATGCATCATCACCGAGAGCGGACGCTCCATTGCCGCCCACCACTCAGTGCTGGTCATCGAGGTGCTCGAGAACGCCTCGCTGCCCGAGATGCCGGAGGAATGGGAAGTGGGCGAGAACGACCACCAGCTCGTGAAAGACCTGTATGAGATATGGGACAACATAAACCAGCGCAGCGCACTTGAGAACTGGCACGACGCACAGCAGATACGCGACGAAACCCTTTCGCTCTTCAGCCACGGCATGATAGACCTGCGCACACGCGCACAGATAGAAAAGCTGTTCTGGAGCGTGACGCGCGAGATAAATCAAGTGGCGAAGCACATGAAGCGCGTGCCGGAGGAACTGCAGAGCGTGAACAAGCTGCTTGCCGACAAGTACTTCTGCAACTTCTCCCTGTTCCAGTCACTGCCCGACTCATGGGGCGTGGATCAGGTGTTCCCCATCGTGCCGCTGCAACGCCTTGACGAGCGTCCCGAACGTCAGGCCACGTTGCAGGACATAACCTGCGACAGCGACGGCAAGATTTCAAGCTATATCGTCAACAGCAGCATCACCAACAGCCTGCCTGTCCACACCATGAAAGCCGGAGAGCCGTACTACATCGGCATATTCCTTGTCGGTGCATATCAGGAGATATTGGGCGACCTGCACAACCTGTTCGGCGACACCAGTGCCGTACACATATCTGTCGACGGCGACAGCTACAGCATCGACCAGACCATCGAAGGCGAGACGGTGCAGGATGTGCTCGATTATGCCGACTGGGATGCGAAGAAGATGGTGCGCAAGCTCGAGACATGGGTCGCGAAGTCGGTCAACGAGGGGAAGATTACGCTCGAAGAGGGCAAGGAATTCCTCGCCAACTACCGCTCCGGCCTCTATGGCTACACCTACCTGGAGTGAGCGGCGGGCACATACACATACGAGGGCTATACATACAAGGCAATATGGAAAAGGAACGACTCACATTGGTAAAGGTCGGCGGCAAGATTGTCGAAGAAGAAGACTCGCTGCTGCACCTGCTTGACGACTTCACCGGCATCGACGGACACAAGGTGCTGGTGCATGGCGGCGGACGCTCCGCCACAAAGACGGCATCCCTACTCGGCATAGAGAGCCACATGGTCGACGGCCGCCGCATCACCGACGCGCCGATGCTTCAGGTGGTTACGATGGTCTATGGCGGACTGGTGAACAAGAACATCGTGGCACGCCTTCAGGAACGTGGCGTGAATGCCTTGGGGCTGACGGGAGCCGACATGAACCTCATCCGCTCCGCCAAGCGTCCCGTGCAGGACGGCATCGACTATGGTTTTGTGGGCGATGTCAAGCAGGTCAATGCGGAGCTGCTCTCACAGCTCATCGGCCAAGGCGTGGTGCCCGTGGTGGCACCGCTGACACACGACGGACAGGGACACCTGCTGAACACCAATGCCGACACCATAGCCGGTGAGGTGGCGAAAGCCCTGGCGCGACTGTTCGACGTGACGCTGATATTCTGCTTCGAGAAGGCGGGACTGCTGCTCGACGAAGCCGACGAGTCGACACTGATACCGCAGATAGACCGCTGCCGGTTCAAGGAGCTTGTCGGGCAGGGCGTCATACAGGGTGGCATGATACCCAAGCTACAGAACGCCTTTCAGGCACTCGACGCAGGCGTGAGCCGTGTCGTCATCACGTCGGCAAAGGCCGTCAGCCCCACGGCAGGGACAGCCGTGGTCAGGTGAAACGAAAAAAATCTCTCTTTCGGTGTAACATTTGCGGTCTTCATCCGTCTTTATTAGTGAAGAGATGAAAGATACGGACTTCAGCAGAGACATTCTGCCTCTCAAGGACAAGCTCTTCCGTCTGGCACTTGGCATAACACTAAACGCAGCCGAGGCGGAGGACATTGTTCAGGAGACGCTCCTGCGCGCATGGAGCCAACGCTCGGGGTGGCAGGAGATGGAATCCGTGGAAGCATGGTGCACCGCCGTGGCACGCAACCTGTCCGTGGACTGGGTTCGCAAGGCAGAAACACGAAACGTGACGTTGACAGACGACATGGTTTCGGCGGCAGACGGCAGCACGGCGGCATCTTCCGATCCCTTCAGTGCGCTGGTCAGCACGGAACAGGCAGACATTGTGAGCCGTCTCATCGGTGCTCTCCCGCCGAAGCAGAGAGAGGTGCTTGTGCTCAGGGATGTTGAGGGCAAGAGTTATCAGGAGATTGCTTCCGCGCTTGGCATCAGCGAAGACCGGGTGAAGGTGAACCTCTTCCGTGCAAGGCAGAAGGTGCGCCAAGGATTGACAGACATTGAGAACTATGGACTCTGAATATATAGAACAACTGTTGCAACGCTACTGGCAGTGCCAGACCGGACGTGACGAGGAACGCCAACTGCGCGACTACTTCAGCCGGCCGGCAGATGCCGTGCCCGAGCACTTGCGCCGCTACCGCGCTCTCTTCGTTTGGCAGAGGCAGATGTCGGAAGCACGCCTCAGCGACGGCTTCGACAGTCGCGTGCTTGCCGAGGTCGAGGCCATGGAGCGGAAGCCGGCGGCAGTGGTGGTGAAGGCAGGCAGACGGAGCATCATGCGCAAGCTGAGTCCGATGTTCAAGGCGGCGGCAGCCATAGCGGTCGTGCTGCTCGTGGGCAACCTGACGCAACGCTCGCTGGTAAACGGTGGTTCCGACGTGATGGAGGTCACCGACTCCGTGGGCAATCAGGTGTCGGCTCCATCCGTAGCGTTGGGCGGCAGTGCCGGTACCGACAAGGCCGACGATGCCGTGAAGCAGAAGACCGACAGTCTGCCCGATATCGAAATAGTGGAGAAAACAGCGACAATAAAAGAGTAGAATAACATTTTCATTTGCTTTAAACATAATATAGTTAGTGTACTTTATACAAGGAAAGGAGACCGTGAGGTTACCCGACCACTGACAGACGAACTAACTTAATTGTTTGGGAGGGACACTGCGTGAGCAGCGTCCTTTCTGTTTTTTTGTGGTTATGGTTTGACGGATGTCGGGGCTTATGCGTGTGCGGTGAAGATGCCCAGACGGTGGCTCAGCCCGTCGCGGTATGCCCGCCAGAACACGGGGATGTCGGCAAATGAATATGCCTTGCCGAGGGGAGCGGCAGCGAGAGCGGTGAGGATATAGCCCGCGACGCAGATGAAGCCGCGCAGATAGCGCACTGCCACGTTGCGTCCGTACTTGTGGTTGAGGTATGTGGAGTTGCGCACTTGGTAGAACCGCTTCCACTTCTTCTTGCGGTTGCGCTCCGTCCATGAGTCGTCGCGGAAGAACTGTTCCTTGTCCATCAGCGCGTCGGGAATGTAGCGTATGGTGAAGCCCGCCTGCACAGCCCGCAGGCAGTAGTCGGTGTCGTCGCAGAAGATGAACAGCCCTCTCTCCGGCAGTCCGATGCTGCCGACGACAGCCCGCTTCACGAACATTCCCTCGAATGCAGTACCGGCTATGCTGACGGGTTCGCAGACAGCGGCACGGTGTTTCAGCCTGTCCTGATACATCGAAGCGAAGGGATTGCTGAGATTGTAGCGGCAGAAGTCATTGGTGTAGACCTGTCCGCCGAGCAGCCGCCGTGGAGCCATGATGCCGCAGCGGGTGTCATCGTCCGTATGTCGCAACAGGTGCTCCAGGCAGTCGGCACGCGGAAACACATCGTCGTCCATGCACCATATCCGGTCGGCACCCATGTCGAATGCCTGCTTCATGCCCGTGAAGAAGCCGCCCGACCCTCCTTCGTTGCCCTGATGTATGACGCGTAAGTCCGTCTGCCTGTCGAGCCATGCCGCCGTGCCGTCGGTGCATCCGTTGTCGACGACGACGATGCCGTCCGTCCTGCGGCTCTGCCGCCTCAGACAGTCTACGGTCTTCCGTAACAGGCTGAAGCGGTTGTAGGTCACGACCACGGCAATTACCTTCATTGTCTCTGCGTTCATGGGGTGCGTGTGTTCTGTCAGTAGATTCCGTCAATCTTGCCGGGCTGGGTGCTGCGGTAGCGTTGCATCAGCTCGAAGCATCTCTCGACGTCGAAGCCGCGTGCCTTGGCATACTCCTCCGCCATCCAGCGGTGCATCTGCGGCGTGGCGGGCAGCCGTTCGAAGTTGCGGCACCCTGCGTCCATGCCCAACGGTGCGCCTGTGTGCATACGGTTCAGATCCACCAGCTCAATGCGCAGCCGTCCGTCGACGCGGCCGAACAGGATGTTGCCGCGCCCGTAGTCCAAGTGGGCATAGCCGTGGCTGTGCATCAGGGCCGTGATGCGTCCGACCTCGCGGCACACATCCTCGCGGCAGGACTTCTCGTCGCCGAACAGGTCGCCGTATGTGTGCCGACATCCGGAGGCGGCAGAGATGTAGTAGCTGCTGCCGAACAGCAGTCCGTGGCGGCTCTCGGCAAAGGCCACGGGTGCCGGAGTGCCGATGCCTATGCCGCTGATGAGCAGTGCGTGGCGGTAGGATCGTTCGGCTTTGGACGGGCGCAGGAAACCGTAGACCATGCGGTTCACGGCGTTGGGCTTGCGGAACGACTTGAACACGTACTCGTGTCCGTCGTGCCGGAAGCGTCTCAGCTCGTTGCGTCCGACATACACCGGTTCGCCGTCGGCGAAGCGGCTGATGCTCCGGATGATGAAGTCGCGCAGGTCGGCATACTGCGGATTGACGGTCAGTGTGCTGAGCCGGTTGCCTGTCGGTTGTCTGTCGGTCATGTCTTTCTCTCTCTCCTGTCCGCCGCGTCAGATCTTGTCAAGCCCCCGCGTCAGCTTCAGCCAGTAGTACTTCAGCGGATTCCTGTACTTCAGCTGCTTCCACGGACGGCTGCCGTGCGGGCGGTGCACCACGGGCAGGCAGGTGAAGAGGTAGTTGTGGAGTCCGGCCTTCAGCGACAGGTGCGAGATGGTCACGTCAAACCAGTTCTTCGTGCTGTCCAGGCCGTCGAAGTCCACGGCCCGCATCAGCCTCGGCGTCAGCAGCGAGCAGCAGAAGCTGCAGTGCTTCTTCACGTCGATCACGGTGTTCTCCCGTCCGCGTGCGTATCCGTATGGATAGTTGATATCTCCCTGCTCGTCCACCGTCACCGATGCCGCGATGCCGCAGTCGGGTCTTGACGAGGCTTCGTCGTAGAGCCGCTGCAGGGTATCCGGCTGCACCGTGACGTCCGACTCCACGAGTACCAGCGCGGCATCGTCCGTCAGTGCCTGCCGGCGGCAGGTCTGCAACACGAGCAGATAGTTCGGCGACGGATGCGAGGTCAGGTCTGCCACGTTCACCAGCGTGAAGCCCTTCTGCCGTGCAGCCTCCTCCAGACGTGCCGTGTTCTCCGGCGTGCTGAAGTCGTTGTAGACGGTATAGGTGTGGGGCACGGAGATGCGTGATGCCATGATGGCGTCTATCGTCATCATGGCCGACTCGATAGAGTCTTTCACCGGTGTCACTATGTGCATGGCTTTCATCATCGCTCCGTGCGGTCTGCCGGCATGGTATGCCGCTGCCGTCATCGGCGCAAAAGTAGGGCTTTGCCGTTACATATCCAAATCGGCATCCATGGCTGTACGTCCACTACTATGCCGCAGTGTACTCCGGTACATAGCGCGGTACACTCCGGTGCATAGCACAGTACACTCCGGTACATAGCACGGTGTACTGCGGTACATAGCGCGGTGTACTGCAGTACATAGCGCGGTGTACTCGAGTACACAGCGCAGTGTACTCGAGTACAGCAAT
>CAVDAU010000053.1:0-12334 GCA_963607015.1 Streptococcaceae bacterium | reverse complement strand
ATGCTTACTTGCTGATGCCGACATTCACCTTTCTGTCAACGAAAATCAGCGCGTCTGTGGACGTACAGCCACAAATCTATGGATGTACAGCCACAAATCTATGGATGTACAGCCACAAATCTGTGGACGTACAGCCACAGGTCCTATGGACGTACAGCCATGGAAACACTGATTTTCAATGCGTTACAACACCCAACACCGATATTCATGTCCTGTGGGTGCCTCGCACCCTCGAGTACACACGCCACAGGACATGAGAGATGATGTGCGCACCGGCCGCAGTCCGGGGAAAGTTCAGCCATTCTGAAAGAAAGAACCGCATTGAACGTTTTATGTTGAGTGCCGGTAAGGGCGTTTTTGGTGTCATTTATTTTGCGGGAAGAAGAAAAGTCCGTACATTTGCACACGGAAGATGAATTATGTGGAGGGGCTGTCAAGCTCCTTCTTTGTTTTTACGAGTCTCTTTATTTAATTTTGCGTAACCAAGATGATAGACAGGGAAAAGGTGAAAGACATTGTGTCTGAGTGGCTGAAGGACAAGGATTACTTCCTGGTTGACGTGGCTGTGGATGCGGACAACAAGATTGTGGTGGAGATAGACCACAAGGACGGTGTGTGGATTGAAGACTGTGCCAACCTGAGTGACTATGTCAACAGCAGGCTCGACCGCAATGCCGAGGACTACGAGCTGGAGGTCGGCTCGGCAGGTGTGGGACAGCCATTCAAGGTGCCGGAGCAGTATATCAGCCATGTGGGTAGCCCTGTCGAGGTGATGACCGCCGACGGTGAGAAGGTGCGCGGAACGCTGAAGGAGGCAGACAGTACGCATTTCGTGGTGACGGAGCAGCAGAAGGTGAAACTTCCCGAGGCGAAGCGTCCGAAGATGGTGGATGTCGACAGGGACTTCGATTACAATAACGTGAAATATACTAAATACTTATTTTGAATATGGCTAAGAAAGAAGAAGTAGTGAGTCTGATAGATACCTTCAAGGAGTTCAAGGATTCGCAGAATATTGACCGCACAACATTGGTGAGTGTCATCGAGGAGAGCTTCCGCAGTGTGATTGCCAAACTCTTCGGGTCGGACGAGAACTATGACGTCATTGTGAACCCCGACAAGGGTGACCTTGAGATACGCCGCAACCGCACCGTCGTTGCCGACGGGGAGGTGACAGACCCGAACCTGCAGGTATCGCTCTCGGACGCACGCAAGGAGGACGAGTCGTATGAGGAGGGCGAGGAGTTCACCGATGAGGTGAACTTTGCCAAGTTCGGCCGCCGTGCCATACTGAACCTGCGCCAGACACTGGCTTCGAAGATCCTGGAATTGCAGAAGGATGCCATATATAATAAGTATGTGGACAAGGTGGGGACAATCATCACTGCCGAGGTGTATCAGATATGGAAGAAAGAGATGTTGCTGCTCGACGAAGAAGGAAACGAGCTGCTGCTGCCCAAGACGGAACAGATACCGAGCGACTTCTACCGCAAGGGCGAGACCGTGCGTGCGGTGGTGGACAGGGTCGAGAACAAGAACAACAATCCGAAGATCATACTGAGCCGCATCTCTCCGCTGTTCATGCAGAGGCTGTTCGAGATTGAGGTGCCTGAGATAAACGACGGTCTGATAACCATAAAGAAGATTGCCCGCATCCCCGGCGAGCGTGCCAAGATTGCCGTCGAGAGCTATGACGACCGCATAGACCCCGTAGGAGCATGTGTCGGTGTCAAGGGCAGCCGCATACATGGCATCGTGCGCGAGTTGCGCAATGAGAACATAGATGTCATAAACTACACGCAGAACATGCAGCTGTTCATACAGCGTGCGCTGAGTCCTGCCAAGATCACGTCCATCAAGCTGAATGAGGAAGACCACAAGGCCGAGGTCTATCTGAAGCCCGACGAGGTGTCCTTGGCGATAGGCAAGGGAGGCTTGAACATTAAGTTGGCCTGCATGCTGACGGGATACACCATCGACGTGTTCCGCGAGCTGGACAACAACAGCAACAACACGGTCGAGGAGGACGAGGATATCTATTTGGATGAGTTCCGCGACGAGATTGACGGATGGGTGATCGACGCGTTCAAGTCCATCGGCATAGAGACGGCAAAGAGTGCGCTGAACGCTCCGCGCGACATGATTATCGAGAAGACCGACCTCGAGGAGGAAACGGTCGACGAGGTGCTGAACGTGCTCAGAAAAGAGTTCGAGGAATGAACTCAATCATTATTTAAAGTCTCAATGTGTTGATGCGGCTCACTCGGTATTGGCACATTGGTTGACAGCGACAACGGAGGGCACACATTAACGCATTAAAACAGAGATATGACTATAAGATTAAATAAGGTTACAAGAGATTTGAACGTGGGAATTGCCACTGCCGTGGAGTTCCTGGAGAAGCAGGGGTTCACCGTTGAGGCTAACCCCAACACCAAGATTACGGACGAGCAATTCGACCTGCTGAAGAAGGAATTCAGCAAGGACAAGGACTTGAAAGACAAGTCGGAGAGATTCCTCCTGAACCGCCAGAAGAAGGAACAGGCCAAAAGCCAGGCTCAGGCAGAGCCAAAGCCGGCAGCCGGCATCAGCGCGGAGGTGACGGAGGTCAAACGCCCCAAGTTCCTCGGAAAGATTGACTTGGATCAGATAGGCAAGAACCATTCAGCGGTGAAACCGGCAGCGGTTGAAGCTCCGGCAGTGACAGAGACTCCTGCGGCACAGCCGGAAACGGCAACTCCGGCACCGGCGAAGTCTGAACCCAAGCCTGAGTCCAAACATGAGACCGAGCCTGCGGCGGCAACTGTTGAGACAGTGAGCGTGGAAGTGCAGAAGCCGGAACCGGCAGCGACCGTCACCACGACGGAACCGCAAGCGGAAGAGACCAAGCCTGCACCGACAAAGGAACAGGCAGAAGCCGAGAAGACGGGTGAGGTGAAAGCGGACAACGGAGTGTTCCGTCTGCCCAATGAGAATAGGGAAACGGGCATCAATGTCGTCGGGAGGATAGACCTCGATGCCATAAACCTCTCGACGCGTCCTCGGAGGAAATCGAAGGAAGAACGCAAGCGCGAGCAGGAAGAACGCGACCGCCAGCGTGCCGACCAGCGTCGCCAGCTGAAGGAGACACTGATAAATGAAATCCGTAATGACGGCGGGCAGGGCAATGGCAGTGGCAGTGCCGGCAACGACGACAGTCAGGGAGCCAAGAGAAAACGCCAGCGCATAAACAAGGACAAGGTCGACATCAACAGCGTGTCGGGCAGCATAAAAGGCAATGACCGCAGAGGCGACGACCGTCAGCAGGGCGGCGGCAAGAGGTTCGGCAGTGACCGTCCGCAGGACAACGGTTTCGGCAAGAAGGGCGGCAGAGACCGCTTCGGCAAGAAAGGCTCATCGAAGAAGGAGGTGAATGAGGAGGACGTGGCAAAGCAGGTCAAGGAGACGCTGGCACGTCTGACAACGAAGACCAAGAGCAAGGGCGTGAAGTACCGCAAGGAGAAGCGCGAGCTGGCATCGGAGCGACTGCACGAGCAGGAAAGCCAGGAGATGGCAGAGAGCAAGGTACTGAAGATTACCGAGTTCGTGACCGCCAATGAGCTGGCGATAATGATGGACGTGCCCGTGACGCAGGTCATAGCGACGTGCATGAGCATAGGTGTCATGGTGTCGATAAACCAGCGTCTGGATGCCGAGACCATCAACCTCGTGGCAGAAGAGTTCGGATACGACACCGAATATGTCAGTGCGGAAGTGGCGCAAGCCGTGGATGAAGCTCCCGACAATGAGGAAGATTTGGCTCCGCGTGCCCCCATCGTGACGGTGATGGGTCATGTCGACCACGGCAAGACATCACTGCTTGACTACATACGCAAGTCCAACGTCATTGCCGGTGAGGCAGGAGGAATCACGCAGCACATAGGTGCATACAACGTGACGCTCGACGACGGACGCAAGATTACGTTCCTTGACACTCCCGGACACGAGGCGTTCACCGCCATGCGTGCCCGTGGAGCCAAGGTCACGGATATAGCGATCATCATCGTGGCGGCAGACGACAATGTGATGCCGCAGACCAAGGAGGCGATAAACCACGCCACGGCTGCCGGTGTACCCATAATCTTTGCCATCAACAAGATAGACAAGCCGGGGGCGAATCCGGACAAGATAAAGGAGGAGCTGGCGGCAATGAACTTCCTCGTTGAAGAATGGGGCGGCAAATACCAGTCGCAGGACATATCGGCAAAGCAGGGCATAGGCGTGCATGAACTCATGGAGAAGGTCCTCCTTGAAGCCGAGCTGCTCGACCTCAAGGCGAACCCCAACCGTAAGGCCACCGGCTCGATAATAGAGTCGTCGCTGGACAAGGGACGCGGCTATGTGGCTACCGTGCTTGTGTCTAACGGAACGTTGAAGATCGGCGACATCGTGCTTGCCGGTGCCAACTATGGCCGTGTGAAGGCAATGTTCAACGAGCGCAACCAGCGCATCGAGAAGGCCGGTCCGTCGGAGCCGGCACTGATACTCGGACTTAACGGTGCACCGGCGGCGGGCGACACGTTCCATGTGTTCGACACCGACCAGGAGGCACGCGAGATTGCCAACAAGCGCGAACAGCTACAGCGCGAACAGGGACTGCGCACGCAGAAGACGCTGACGCTCGACGAAATAGGCCGCCGCTTGGCCAAGGGCGAGTTCCACGAGATGAACATCATCGTCAAGGGCGATGTCGACGGTTCTGTCGAAGCGTTGAGCGACTCGCTGATAAAGCTCACGACGGACAAGATACAGGTCAACGTCATCCACAAGGGCGTGGGACAGATTTCGGAGTCGGACGTCACGCTGGCAGCAGCATCGGATGCCATCATCGTGGGCTTCCAGGTGCGCCCGTCGGCAGCTGCCTCCAGGTTGGCGGAGCAGGAAGGTGTCGACATACGCAAGTATTCCATCATCTACGATGCCATCGCCGAGGTCAAATCGGCAATGGAGGGTATGCTCGCACCGACGCAGAAAGAACAGGTTACGGCTACCATCGATGTGCGCGAAGTCTTCAACATCAGCAAGGTGGGACTCGTGGCAGGAGCGATGGTGAAGACCGGAAAGGTGAAACGAACGGACAAGGCACGCCTCATACGCGATGGCATTGTGGTGTTCACCGGCAACATAAATGCGCTGAAACGTTTCAAGGACGATGTCAAGGAGGTCGGAACCAACTTCGAGTGCGGCATAAGCCTCGCGGCATGCAATGACCTCAAGGTTGGCGACGTGATTGAGACGTTCGAGGTTGTGGAGGTCAAGCAGACGCTCTGATGGCTGTTGCGGACATCATACTGCTTGTGGTGCTTGCCGTCGGTGTCGTCCGTGGCTTCATGGTGGGGTTCATCAACCAGCTGGCTTCGCTGTTGGGGCTTATCGTGGGCTTGGTGGTGGCACGTGCCATGTACGGCGCATTGGCAGACAGACTCTATTCCACCGTCACCGATTCAATGACGGCAGCACAGGTCATTGCTTTCGTGCTGATCTGGCTGGCTGTGCCGGTGGCATTCACTGTCGTGGCGTTTGCGCTGACCAAGCTGATGTCGGCAGTCTCGTTGGGATGGGTGAACCGTTGGCTCGGAGCAGGGCTTGGAGCTGTCAAGTATATGCTTTTTGCCAGTTTGGTGATTTGTGTGCTTGAGTTTGTCGAGGGTGGCAACGACATCATCGATACCGGCGAATCGGTGCTCTACGAGTTTGTGAGGCAAATAGGCAATCTGTTCGTGCCTGCGGCGAAAAGCATAGTGGAGACCATGGTGGCATGACCACGCAACTGTTGGCATGTATATATAATAAGGTGTACTACTGAGGTAAGGACGAGGAACTTACTTGAAGATGAGAATGGCAGAGGATAGAGACAGGAGACAAGATAAGGGCAGCGGCAATGAGTTTGTGCGCCGTGTGGCGGAAGAAAAGTATAAGTACGGCTTCACCACCGATGTCCATACCGACGTGATAGACAAGGGACTGAACGAGGATGTGGTGCGTCTGATATCGGAGAAGAAGGGCGAACCGGACTGGCTTCTTGACTTCAGACTGAAAGCTTTCCGCTACTGGCAGCAGCACGAGATGCCGCATTGGGCGCATCTGCGCATCCCCGAGATAGACTATCAGGCCATATCCTACTATGCAGACCCTACGGCAAAGGCCAAGGAGGACAAGAACAAGGAGCTTGACCCCGAACTGGTGAAGACATTCGACAAGCTCGGCATTCCATTGGAAGAACGCATGGCACTCGGCGGTATGGCTGTGGATGCCGTCATGGATTCGGTGTCGGTGAAGACGACGTTCAAGGACACACTGATAGAGAAAGGCATCATATTCAGCTCAATCAGCGAGGCAGTCCGTGAACATCCCGACCTCGTACACCAATACCTCGGCACGGTGGTTCCCTATCAGGACAACTTCTTCGCGGCACTCAACTCGGCAGTGTTCTCCGACGGATCGTTCGTATATATCCCTAAGGGCGTGCGCTGTCCCATGGAGCTGTCGACATACTTCCGCATCAATGCCCGCAACACCGGGCAGTTTGAACGCACGCTGATAGTGGCAGACGACGATGCCTATGTGTCTTATCTCGAAGGCTGCACGGCACCGATGCGTGACGAGAACCAGCTGCATGCCGCCATTGTGGAGATTGTGGTCAACAGTCGTGCCGAAGTGAAGTACAGTACCGTGCAGAACTGGTACCCCGGCGATGCAGAGGGGAAGGGCGGTGTCTATAACTTCGTCACCAAGCGCGGACACTGCCGTGGTGCAGACAGCAAGCTGTCGTGGACGCAGGTGGAGACCGGCTCTGCCATCACGTGGAAATACCCCTCGTGTGTGCTCTCGGGCGACAATTCGTCTGCGGAGTTCTACAGCGTGGCTGTCACCAACAACTGTCAGCAGGCCGACACAGGGACGAAGATGATCCATCTTGGCAGGAACACCAAGAGCACCATCGTCAGCAAAGGAATATCGGCAGGCCGCAGCGAAAACTCCTACCGTGGTCTTGTGCGTGTGGCACCGGGTGCCGACAACGCGCGCAACTACAGCCAGTGTGACTCGTTGCTGCTTGGCGACAAGTGCGGTGCACACACATTCCCCTACATGGACATACACAACGAGACGGCAGTGGTGGAGCACGAAGCCACCACCAGCAAGATAAACGAAGAGCAGATATTCTACTGCAACCAGCGGGGCATACCGACGGAAGATGCCGTGGCACTGATTGTCAATGGCTACGCCAAGCAGGTGCTGAACAAACTCCCTATGGAGTTCGCAGTGGAGGCGCAGAAGCTGCTTTCGGTATCGCTTGAAGGAAGCGTGGGATAGAAGGGTTCCGGAGGAACAACATATAGCACAAACGAACGAAACGTGGAGAGGAGAAGAACCATGATGTTAGATATAAAGAATCTGCACGCCAACGTGGCAGACAAGGAGATACTTAGAGGAATAAACCTGCGGATAAACGCCGGTGAAGTGCACGCCATAATGGGTCCCAACGGCTCGGGCAAGAGCACGCTGGCATCGGTGCTTGCCGGCAATCCCGCTTATGAGGTCACGCGCGGCAGTGTCGCCTTCAACGATAAGGATCTGTTGGGAATGTCTCCCGAAGCCCGCAGTCATGAGGGGCTGTTCCTCAGCTTTCAGTATCCCGTCGAGATACCGGGTGTCAGCATGACGAACTTCATGCGCACGGCTGTCAACGAGAAACGCAAGTACCATCATCTGCCGGCACTCAGTGCCGGTGAGTTCCTGAAGCTGATGCGCCAAAAACGTGACGTGGTGGAACTGGACAGTAAGCTGGCAAACCGTTCTGTCAATGAGGGTTTCTCCGGCGGCGAGAAGAAACGCAACGAAATCTTCCAGATGGCGATGCTCGAGCCTTGCCTCAGCATCCTCGACGAGACCGACTCCGGTCTTGACATCGACGCACTGCGCATCGTGGCCGATGGTGTCAACAAGCTCAAAACGCCGGAGAATGCCTGCATCGTCATCACGCACTACCAGCGTCTGCTGGACTATATCAAGCCCGACATCGTGCACGTGCTCTACAAGGGACGCATCGTCAAGACCGCAGGTCCCGAGCTGGCTCTTGAACTGGAGAAGAGAGGATACGACTGGATTAAGGAAGAAGTAGGGGAGTGACGTGAGCCATGAGTGCGGAACAACAATACATAGATTTGTACGAAGCCAACGGACAACTCATCTGTGGTCACAGCACGGACATCATGAATGTTGTGCGCAGCAGTGCGTTCGCGGACTTTGTGCGGCAGGGATTTCCCACGCGCAAGATTGAGAGATATAAGTACACGGATTTGTCGAAATTGTTCGGGCATAACTACGGTATCGACCTCGATCGCCGCATGGATGCCGCCGTGGTCTCGGGCTTCAATCCCTATGAGGTGTTCAAGTGTGATGTGCCCGATATGCATACCTCGACTTTCTTCATCGCCAACGACAAGCTGTGTCACAACAAGGGGACGGAGGATGCCGACAGCCTGACATCGCAGGGCGTGATTGTCGACAGTCTGACGGCAGCGGCAGTGCGACATCCCGACATCGTCGCGCGGTGCTACGGCAAGCTGGCAGACACATCGGCAGACGGCATCACAGCTTTCAATACCGCCTTTGCGGAGGACGGCGTGTTCATCTATGTGCCGCAGGGCGTTGTCGTGGACAGGCCGTTGCAGCTCATCAATATACTCAAATCGCGTGTCGACCTGCTCGTCAACCGCCGTATGCTGATTGTCGTGGAGCCGCACGCACAGTTGCGTTTGCTCGCCTGTGACCACACTAACGACGAAGCCCGCTTCCTGTCCACGCAGGTCATTGAGGCCTATGTCGGCGAGGGTGCGTCGTTCGACTTCTACGAACTTGAGGAGAACAGCACCGCCACAGTTCGCATCAGCAATCTCTATCTCGACCAGCAGGCATCGAGCAATGTGCTGCTCAACGGCATGACGCTCAACAACGGCACGACGCGCAACATGACGCGTGTATCCCTGTCCGGCGAAGGAGCCGAGCTGAAACTCTACGGCATGGCTGTCGCCGACCGCTACCAAAGGGTAGACAACAACACCTTCGTCGACCACCGTGTGCCGCACTGCACCAGCAACCAACTCTACAAGTATGTGCTTGACGGCAATGCCGTCGGTGCTTTCGCCGGATTGGTGAAAGTGGAGCCGGGTGCGCACCACACCCATTCGGAACAGGCCAACCGCAACCTATGTGCTACGCGCGAAGCCCACATGTACACGCAGCCGCAACTCGAGATATACAACGACGACGTGCGTTGCAACCACGGAGCTGCCGTCGGACAGCTCGACGAGAATGCGCTGTTCTACATGCAGCAGCGCGGCATTCCGCTCAAAGAGGCACGGCTGTTGCTGATGTTTGCCTTCGTGGGCGAGATTGCAGACGCCATACGCATTGACGCACTGAAGGAGCGTCTGCATTATCTGATAGAGAAACGTTTCCGTGGCGAGCTGAACAGTGGCTGTCGCGGGTGTGAGATATGCAAACGGTAAAGGAACTTGCTTATGTCGGAAACAACAGATTTCAATGCACAGAGATATAGGGAAGACTTCCCTGTCCTTGGCGTGCAGGTGCACGGCAAGCCGCTGGTTTACCTTGACAATGCCGCCACAACACAGAAACCCCGCCGGGTGGTGGATGCCATAGAGCGTGTCTACTATGAGATCAACTCAAACGTCCACCGTGGCGTGCATAGCCTCTCGCAGCAGTCTACCGAGCAAATGGAACAGAGCCGCGAGAAAGTGCGAGCCTTCATTGGCGCACGCAAGGCGTGCGAGGTCATCTTCACGCGCGGCACCACTGAGAGCGTCAACCTTGTGGCATCGTCCTTCGGCGAAGCCTTCATGCGACAGGGCGACGAGGTCATTGTCAGCGTCATGGAGCACCACAGCAATATCGTGCCGTGGCAGCTGCAGGCCATGAAGAGAGGCATTGTGGTCAAGGTCATTCCCATGAGCGACAATGGGGAACTGCTGCTTGACGAGTATGAACGGCTCTTCACGCCACGCACCAAACTCGTGAGCGTTGTCCATGTGTCCAATGTGCTTGGCACTGTCAATCCTGTCCGGCAAATCATAGCTACGGCTCATGACCACGGCGTGCCGGTGCTGGTGGACGGTGCACAGTCCGTACCGCACTTTGCCGTCAACGTCTCCGACCTTGATGCCGATTTCTTCTGCTTCTCCGGCCATAAGGTCTACGGTCCCACGGGCATCGGTGTGCTCTATGGCAAGGAAGAGTGGCTCGACCGCATGCCGCCATATCAGGGCGGCGGAGAGATGATCGGACACGTGTCGTTCAGCGGCACGACCTTCAACGAACTGCCTTATAAGTTCGAGGCAGGCACGCCAAATTATGTCGGCTCAATAGCCCTCGGGGCTGCGCTCGACTACGTCTCTGCCATCGGAATGGACAGGATAGAGGCCTACGAAGCAGCCCTCACCGCCTATGCCCGCCGTCGGCTCGAAGGCATAGAGGGGATGCATATCTTCGGACAGGCACGCCATCAGGGCAGCGTCATCTCGTTTCTCGACCGTAACATCCATCATTTCGACATGGGTACACTGCTTGACCATCTCGGCGTTGCCGTCCGCACAGGCCATCACTGTGCGCAGCCGCTTCTGGAACGCTTGGGCATTGAGGGTACTGTCCGCGCGTCATTTGCACTCTACAACACCATGGAAGAGATAGACGTGTTGGCCGACTCCGTGGAGCGCGTCAGCCGTATGTTCAGATGAGGGACGCACGATGCACATCACCATAGACAAATGGGCAGAGGCAGATCGTCCGAGGGAAAAGATGATGCGTTTAGGGGCGTCGGCTCTCAGCGATGCCGAGCTGCTTGCCATCCTCATAGGCTCCGGCACGGTGGAGCATACTGCCGTCGCGCTGATGCAGGAGGTTTGTGCCCGTAGCGGCAACAGCCTCAGTGCGCTCGGCAAGTGGAGCCTCAATGACTTCCTTGCCTTCAAGGGACTGGGCGAAGCCAAGAGCCTCAAGATAATGGCAGCCCTCGAGCTGGGCAAACGCCGCAGCGGGGAACGTCTGCCCGAGAGAGCGCGTGTGCTCAGCTCCAATGACATCTATGAGCTGTTCCATGCCTCGCTCTGCGACCAGCCCGTCGAGGAGTTTTGGCTCCTGTTGCTCAATCAGGCTGCCAAGGTGATAGACCGTGTCCGCATCAGCCGTGGGGGAATAGATCAGACGGCTGTTGACGTGCGCCTCATCCTGCGCGAAGCCCTGCTGCGCTCAGCCACGCAGATTGCCGTCGTCCACAACCATCCGTCGGGCAACGTGCGCCCCAGCAACAGCGACAAGCAGCTGACGCAAGACATCCGCAAGGCCGCCGAAATCATGCACATCCACCTGATAGACCATGTCATCGTGTCCGACGGTGTCTACTTCAGCTTCAACGACGAGGGACTGCTCTGAAACCATGTGTTATTACTATAGCAAACAATAATGCATATTATAATATATCTATTTATATAAGGAGGATATTTGGTATGGTTAGAATTACAAGAAGTCTTTTTACATTTGGAATAATGCTTTTTGTGGCACTCGGTGTGTCTGCACAAAAGAAAGTTAACTCTATTTCCGTAGAGCTGTTGGGTGCTCAAAATACGGTCGGCATAAACTATGACAGCCGTTTTAATGGCAATTCGGGGTTGGGGTATCGCATCGGTGTCGGATTTGGATATGGTTATACTTCCGTCTTGTTTGATTTTGATGAAGATATTAAAGGCGTGGGAGTGCCCGTGGAGCTTAATTATTTGTTAGGCAAAAGGCATCATAAACTGGAAGTTGGCTTTGGCGCAAGCCTTGGTGTATATCATGTCAAAACGACATGGTTCTATTATCAGCCGGATTCTCCGGAGGCAGAATGGAATGAGTGCACTTCAACAAGCAACCGCTTCGGATATTTCATGTTTGGCGACATCGGTTACCGTTATCAGCGTGAAAAAGGCTTCATGTTCCGTGCAGGTGTCTCGCCGTCCTTTAATTTTGGTGACAAGTGTGGACTGAATAAATCCGCCTTTTATCCGTATGTGGGCTTTGGCTGGTCGTTTTAGTGCTTAAGCCATTGTGGAAGACTTCAAAGATCAAGCCCATCTTGTCTGTCAACCCATTAATAGTGTTGCCTCGAGACATTAATGTCATTGGCTTGAGACATTAATCGTATTGCCTCGAGATATTAATGTCATTGTTTTGAGGTTATATTCATTGCCCCGTGAAGTTAACCTCATTGCTTCGAGAGGTTAACCTACAGGCAGAA
>CAVDAU010000052.1:0-12380 GCA_963607015.1 Streptococcaceae bacterium | reverse complement strand
GAAAATATGCTTACTTGCTGATGCCGACATTCACCTTTATGTGGACGAAAATCAGCGCGTCCGTGGACGTACAGCCACAGCCGTGTGGACGTACAGCCATAGCTCTGTGGACGTACAGCCATAGCTCTGTGGACGTACAGCCACAGCCGTGTGGACGTACAGCCATGGAAACGCTGATTTTCAATGCGTTACAACACGCAAAACCCAACATCCAACATCGTGCCGCCTACGGCATCCTCACGTCATGTGGCGTGTGTGCCTCTCTAGGGTGCGAAGTACACACGCTACAGGATATGAATATTGGGAGTGCGTCTGCGGCATCGTTCGTCGAAGCAGATGCGGCGGTTCGTCGAAAGGCTGACGGAGGGAATGACGGGGCAAAGTACCTTTGTCGTGCGGAGAGAATTTCATCATGTCGGAGAAAGGTTGTACCTTGCGATGAAAACAGACAGACACATGCCGAGATACAGGAAGACACACGAGACGCTGGCGGTGCAGATTGCCGTCTGCCTGATAATGCTGTTGGGACCTGCGGCAGTGACTTTCTTCACGACCTTCAGCTACAAGACCGCCACTGAGGTGCTGATCGGTGCCGCTGTCTGCGTCGTGCCGGCGATGCTCCTTTTCTTCATAGACTACTATGCACTGACGACGAAGCTGCTGTTCGGCGGCAAGTTCTTTATGTTCTTCCTCGCCAACCTCGTCATTCTCGCTCTTTCTCTTGAGAACATCGCACAGTATTTTAGGGTATGGGAGATGCCGGAGGACATGCGCCACAAGACGTTCGTCGGGATGGGCGTGTACCTGATCATCTGCGTAGTCCTTATCACCTATGCCATCAGCGCACGCGGCAGAGTGAAGTGGGAGATGCTGGTGAAAGAGCTTGAGGACGAGAAGCAGAAGAACACGGAGGCAGAGCTGTCGTGGCTGAAGAACCAGCTGAACCCGCACTTCCTGTTCAACACACTGAACAACATATCCAGCCTCGTGCAGATAGACGCCGACAGTGCGCAGGACAGCATCAGCCAGCTCAGCGACCTGCTGCGCTACGCACTGTATGAGTCGAACAAGCCCGAAGTGCCGTTGGCCAATGAGATTGAGTTCATGGACAACTACATAGACCTGATGAAGCTGCGATGTAACGAGATGAGCACCGTGACCACCGACTTGCAGGCAGGCGACAGGCCGGTGGCTGTCGTGCCGCTGCTGTTCATCTCAATCATTGAGAATGCCTTCAAGCACGGCATAAGCACGAGAGACAGGTCATTCGTGGACATACATCTGCACGTCACGGGCGACGACATCACATTCACCTGCGACAACAGCAACTATCCCAAGCCCGACACCAACCGCAGCGGGTCGGGTGTGGGATTGGAGAACATGGGGCGACGGTTGGAGCTGCTGTATTCCGGACGCTACACCTACTTCCACGAGCTGCGCGGGGGCAATGTCTATCATGTGGAGATAACGCTCAGAGGCTGCACACCACAAAACCTGAAGGAGGACAAGAACAATGGAAAAACTTAGATGCATGGTCGTGGACGACGAGCCGCTGGCAGTGAGGATGATCGAGAGTTTCATCGAGCGGACGGACTTCCTGGAGCTGTCGCAGTCGTTCACAGACTCGATAGCCGCACTCGACGCACTGAAGAAAAGTCCGGTGGACGTGATATTCCTGGACATACAGATGCCCGACCTCGACGGCATGACGCTGGCCGCCATGGTGCCGGCAGAGACACGCATCATCTTCACCACGGCATTCAAGGACTTCGCCTTCGACAGCTATGAGGTGAACGCACTGGACTTCCTGCTGAAGCCGATACGCTACAACAAGTTCCTTGCCGCTGCGGAGAAGGCACGCCGGTGGTTCGGGCTGAAGAGTCTGGAGGAAGAAGCCGCCGCGCCTGCCGGTGCAAGGCGCAACAGCATATTCCTGCGTGTGGACGGACAGATAAGACAGGTGCCGCTGGACAAGATCCTGTATGTGAGCGGCATGAAAGACTACGTGATGTTCTACCTTGAGGGAGAGAAGCGGGCGTTGGTGACGCACCAGACCATGAAGTCGGTGGAGGAGATGCTGCCTGCGGATATGTTCATGCGCGTGCACCGCTCATACATAGTCGCGCTCGGCAAGATACGCACCATCGACCGCAACAACTGCATCTACATAGGAAATGAAGTTATCCATGTGAGCGAGGGCTACACGGATAACTTCAACAAATTTGTCAGGATGAATATCCCCGGGGCTTGATGCTCAGTCGACGAACTTCGCCTTTGAGGCATCGCGATCCTTCGGTGCCGGCACCTCTTCAGGATAGCCGCAGAGGATGATGTTCTGAAGCTCGTAGTTGTCGCTGAAGCCGAACTTGGTCTTCAGGTATGCCTTGGCCTCGTCGGAGGAGTTTATCATGGCAGCCGGAGCAGCCTGATAGACAGTGCCCAAGCCCATGGACTTGGCGGCGAGCAGAATGTTCTCGCTGAGCAGGGCTGCATCGACAGCCGACCACGACAGACCTTCCGTGGCTTTCTCGGCAGCGACGAAGAACACCGCCGGTGCGTTCTGAAATGCATTCTTACCGTTGAGGCGGGCAGCCATGCCGGAGCCCATCTCCGTCTTCAGCATCATGGCAGACAGCTCGTTGAGGATGTCCCGGCTGTCGACAACACGTACTTCCCAGTCCTGCTTGTTCATGGCACTCGGTGCCTGCAGGCCGGCATCGATGATTATCTGCAGCGTGTCGCGGCTGACGGGTGTGGCCTTGTAGCTGCGCACGCTGGTGCGCGTCATGATGGTCTCAATGACCTGATTCTTCTCCGGAGCGGCGGCTCCTGCACTCTCAGCAGCGGGTTGCTGCGAGCAGCCTGCAGCCATGACCAAAAGGCCGGCTCCAAGCAGTGCTGACTTCAAACATTTCATAGTCTCTGAACTTTATTAAGTGATTAAAAACGGACAAACGAACGTCCATGCGCAAAGTTATGGAATACACAATGCGTCACCACTGCCGGTTTAGTTAAAAAAACGTATCATTTTGGCTTTATTGCTGTCCCATTCGCCCGAATGAGGCAGCGGCGGCACAGCCGTTTGCAGGATTTGGAATACTTTTGCGGCGAGACACAAACACACACACTGCCACATGCGGAAAACGGCACACACACTGATAGCCATAGCGGCATGCGCCCTGACGCTGTGCTCCTGCGGAGACCTGCTCGAAGCACACCCATACGACGCGAAGACAAGCGGCGAGACACACATAAACAGCAAGAACATCGGCCTGATAGAGGAGCGGCTCGCCGGACGGGACAGCATACGCTTCGCCTTCATCAGCGACACGCAACGCTGGTATGACGAGACGGAGGACGTGGTGAAGGACCTGAACCGGCGCGGCGACGTGGACTTCGTGGTACACGGCGGCGACTTCACCGACTTCGGCGTGACGGAGGAGTTCACATGGCAGCGCGACATACTCGAGGGGCTGGACGTGCCGTATGTCGGCGTGATAGGCAACCACGACTGCCTTGGCAACGGGGAATATACGTTCCGCAAGGTGTTCGGCGAATATAACTTTGCCTTTACCGCCGGCAACGTGCGCTTCATCTGCCTGAACACCAACGCGCTTGAGTTTGACTACTCGCAGGACATACCCGACTTCACCTTCATGGCCGACGAGCTGAAGAACTTCCCCGAAGAGGCCACGAAGACCGTCTTCCTGATGCACGCCCGTCCGGGCAGCGATGTCTTCAACAACAACGTGTTCGAGCCGTTCGAGTACTATGTGCGCATGTTCCCCAATGTGCAGTTCTGCATGAACGGACACAACCACTCGTTAGAGGCAGTGGATCTGTATGGCGACGGCACAATCTACTACCAGTGTCCGAACATCGAGAAGCGGATGTACTACATCTTCACCATATATAACGGAGGCTACCGCTATGAGACGGTTTCTTTCTAAGTTCCTTGTCGCCGCCATCCTGACGTGCCTCGGCATACCTGCCCTCGCACAGCAGACGGACACGCAACTCCGCACGACCTATGAGGAACGGCTCGAGCGCAGGCAGCAACGTTTTCTGAAGCTGATGCCGACGCACACGCGCCTACAGTTCTACGGCGACATGGGATTGGTGTCGATGGGCATAGGGTGGGACTACGGACGCAAGGGGCGATGGGAGACAGACATCCTGCTCGGATTAGTTCCCAAATACAGCGCACGACACGCCCACCTGACGCTGACGCTGAAGCAGGGCTACATCCCGTGGGAGGTCAGGCTCGGGCAGTCGGACTTCACGGTCAACCCCTTGACCTGCGGCATCTACATGAACACAATCCTCAGCGACGACGACTTCTGGGTGAAGCAGCCGCAACGCTACCCAAAGGGCTATTACTGGTTCTCCACGCGCGTGCAGACCTATATCTACATGGGGCAGAGCATAAACTTCGAGATCCCCGACCGCAAGCGGCGCAACCTGAAACGCATATCGGCATTCTATGAGGTCGGTACCAACGACGCATACATCCTCAGTGCCGTGGGAAACCGCTACCTGTCCATCCTCGACATCCTGCGCCTGTCTTTCGGCCTGAAGTTCTGCATACAGTGACGGGCGGACTTCAGGAAAAATCCATAACTTTGCCCTTGGGTAAACATCAAAAAAAATCACGAGAACCATGAACAGAACATTATCGGGACTGGCTGTAGCAGCAGCGGTCGGCACGGGACTTCTGACCGTCACAGGATGCGGCGGACAGAAATGGACCGAAGAACAGAAAGGGACTTACAACTTGGTGACGCAGGACGGCGGACAGACATTGGGCTATTCTCCGGCTTCGGGCGTGAAACTCATCGAGGACGGCGGATTTGCGTTCAAAGACCTGAACCGCAACGGCGTGCTCGACCCGTATGAAGACTGGCGACTGACTCCGGAGGAGCGTGCCAAAGACCTGGCACAGCAGCTGTCGACAGAGGAGATTGCGGGACTGATGCTCTACAGCGCACACCAATCGATACCGGCAGCGGCGATGGGCGGACGCGGTGCGGCACCCACATACGGAGGCAAGCCGTTCGAGGAGAGCGGTGCGGAGGCATCGGATCTGTCGGACGCACAGAAGAAGTTCCTCAAGGAGGACAACCTGCGTGCGGTGTTGGTGACACGCGTGCAAAGCCCCGAAGTGGCAGCCAAGTGGAACAACAACGTACAGGCATTCGTGGAAGGACTGAACCACGGCATACCTGCCAACAACAGTTCCGATCCGAGACACACCACATCGTCGGATGCAGAGTATAACTACGGTGCAGGAGGACAGATTTCGCTGTGGCCATCGTCCCTCGGACTGGCTGCAACATTCGACCCTGCATTGGTGAAGCAGTTCGGAGAGATAGCATCGAAAGAATACCGTGCGCTCGGCATAGCCACGGCACTGTCGCCACAGGTAGACCTCGCTTCCGACCCACGATGGTCGCGCTTCAGCGGCACATTCGGCGGTGACACGCACTTGGCGACAGACATGGCACGCGCCTATTGTGACGGCTTCCAGACATCGCCGGCAGACAAGGCCGTCGACGGAGCATGGGGCTACGAGAGCGTGAACGCAATGGTGAAGCACTGGTATGGCTACGGAGCACAGGAGGGCGGACGCGACTCGCACTACAACTACGGCAAGTATGCCGTCTACCCCGGCAATAACCGCGCAGAGCACCTGAAACCTTTCACGGAAGGAGCGTTCAAGTTGGCCGGCGGCACGGGAGCGGCATCGGCAGTAATGCCCATCTACAGCATCCTGTGGAACCAGGATCCCGACGGCGGGAACGTTGGCGGCGGCTTCAGCAAGTGGATGATACAGGATCAGCTGCGCGACGAATACGGCTTTGACGGCGTGGTCTGCACGGACTGGGGAATAACAAGCGACAACAAAGCTGTCGAGGCGTTCGACGGCAAGCCATGGGGCGTGGAGACGCTGACGGTGGCACAGCGTCACTATGAAATCCTGAAAGCCGGTGTGGACCAGTTCGGCGGCAACAACGACAAGGGTCCCGTGCTCGAGGCATACCAAATGTGGGTGGACGAGTTCGGCAAGGAGAGTGCCGACACACGCTTCCAGAAGTCGGCATACAGACTGCTGCTGAACGTGTTCCGCACAGGTCTGTTCGAGAACCCCTATCTTGACCCCGAGGAGACAACGGCAACAGTGGGCAAGAGCGAATACATGACTGCCGGCTACGAGGCACAGCTGAAGTCGGTGGTGATGCTGAAGAACCACGGCAACCCGCTGCCGATGGCAGAAAAGAAGAAGGTGTACGTGCCGAAGCGGCACTACGTGCAGTCGCAGGGCTTCTTCGGCATGAGCGGCGAGGACAAGTGGGACTACCCCGTGAGCCTTGACCTCGTGAAGAAGTACTATGAGGTGACGGAAACGCCTGCCGAGGCGGACTTTGCGCTGGTAGTGATACAGGCTCCGAACAGCGGCGTGGGCTACAGCACCGACGACGTGAAGCGCGGCGGCAACGGATATGTGCCCATCAGCCTTCAGTATAACGACTATACAGCCGTGAACGCACGGCCTGTCAGCATAGCAGGAGGCGATCCGCTCGAGAAATTCACGAACCGTTCCTACAAGGGCAAGACCGTGAAGACGAGCAACAAGGACGACCTGAAGACGGTGCTCGACACCAAGGCAGCCATGGGCAACAAGCCCGTGGTGGTGGTTGTGTCGACAGGACGGCCGTTTGTAGTGTCTGAGTTTGAGGGCGCAGCCGATGCCATACTCATCAGCTTCGGCGTGCAGAACCAAGCCATACTTGACATCGTGAGCGGCAAGGCAGAGCCGTCGGGTCTGCTGCCTATGCAGATGCCCGCAAGCATGACTACCGTGGAGCAGCAGAACGAGGACGTGCCACGCGACATGGAGTGCTACAAGGATGCCGACGGCAACACATACGACTTTGCATTCGGCATGAACTGGAGCGGTGTGATCAACGATGCACGCGTCGCAACATACAAATAGGCAATTCCCCTGACACGGGATGCACCCGCAACAGCCCCCTTGCCCACAGACACACGTCTCCGGCGAGGGGGCTTTTGTCATGTCCCGCTTTGTGCAGTCTGCGACTTGCACTATCTTTGCGGACATGAAACGCCACAACAACTGCAAGAAGCTCATGACGGCAATGCTGATGCTGCTGGCAGTGGCTGTGTGCGCAACGGCACAGACGACTGCCGAGGGCAGTATGCAGGCCTTCAAGAAGTATCTCGAGAACGGTTTAGGCGTGCAGATGACGAGCCACAACAAGGTGAAGCTGTTCTTCAGCGGGCACGACAAGTTCATCGACCTGTTCAGCCACATCGGCGAGGCACGGGAGAGCATACACTTGGAATACTTCAACTTCAGAAACGACTCCATAGCCCTTGCAACGTTCGACCTGCTGGGGACACGTGTCGCCGAAGGCGTGGAGGTGCGTGCCATGTTCGACGCGTTCGGCAACACCTCCAACAACCGTCCACTGAAGAAGAGACACCTGAGAGCAATCAAGTCCAAGGGCATAGACATCGTGAAGTTCGACCCCATACACTTCCCGTGGGTGAACCACGTCTTCACACGCGACCACCGCAAGATTGTGGTGATTGACGGACGGGTGGGATATACCGGAGGCATGAACATTGCCGACTACTACATAAAAGGCCTTGAGGACATCGGGGCATGGCACGACGTGCACATGCGCATCGAAGGGCCTGCGGTGAAGCACCTACAGGACATCTTCCTGCGCACATGGAACGAGGAGACGCACAGCCACGTGCAGGGCAGCAGATACTATCCCGAGCCGGAAGCATATATGGACGGTGAAGACCGTTACAGCACTATGGGCGCGAGCGTGGAGGATCGCGTTGCCAACATCGGAAGGCAGACACACTACGACGTGGACATGGGCATCGTGGATCGTGCGCCAGGCAGGACATCGGCACACATGAGGAAGGCCTATGCGGCAGCCATAGATGCAGCGACGGAGAACATACGCATCGTGAACCCCTACTTCGTGCCGACGCGCCGCGTGCGGAAGGCTCTGAAGAGAGCCTTGAAGCGGGGCGTGGAGGTGGAGATAATGATTCCGTCGAAATCGGACATAGGCTTCACGCCCGAGACAGGCGAGCTGGTGGCACACAGGCTGATGAAGCGGGGTGCGAAGATTTACCTGTTCAACGGCGGTTTCCACCACTCGAAGGTAATGATGATTGACAACCGCTTCTGCACCCTCGGCACGGCAAACCTGAACAGCCGCAGCCTGAGATATGACTACGAGACCAACGCTTTCGTGTTTGACGAAGGGGTCACCGATGAGTTGGATGCGATGTTCACACGCGACATGAGGTCGAGCACGGTGATGGACAGGCAGTACTGGAAGGATCGCAGCGCGTGGAAGAAATTTGCGGGATGGGTGGGCAACCTGCTGACACCATTCCTTTGAGAGGCACATAACCGAGAACGAAAAAGAGGACAAGAGAGGAAGGAGAACAAGATATGGAGCAATACTTGGACTTGCTGAGGCGCGTGAAGGCCGAAGGCACGAAGAAGACCGACCGCACGGGGACAGGCACGATGAGCGTGTTCGGACATCAGATGCGGTTCAGCATGGACGACGGATTTCCGTTGCTGACGACAAAGAAGCTGCACCTGAAGTCAATCATCTACGAGCTGTTGTGGTTCCTGAAGGGCGACACGAACGTACACTACCTACAGGAACACGGCGTGAGGATATGGAACGAATGGGCAGACGAGAACGGAGAGTTGGGACCGGTCTACGGACACCAGTGGCGTTCGTGGCCCGACTATGACGGAGGGACGATAGACCAGATCGGGAATGTCGTGGATCTGATACGCAGCCATCCCGACTCGAGAAGGATGATTGTCAGCGCATGGAACGTGGCGGAGGTGGACAAGATGGCTCTGCCGCCGTGCCACTGCCTGTTCCAGTTCTATGTGGCAGACGGAAGGCTGAGCCTACAGCTGTATCAGCGCAGTGCGGACATCTTCCTGGGTGTCCCGTTCAACATCGCGTCCTACTCGCTGCTGCTGATGATGATGGCACAGGTCACAGGGCTGAAAGCCGGTGACTTCGTGCATACCCTCGGCGACGCACACATCTACCTGAACCACTTGGATCAGGTGGACACGCAGCTACAGCGCGAGCCGCGCCCGCTACCGACGATGCGACTGAACCCCGACGTGAAGGACATCTTCGGCTTCAGGTATGAGGACTTCGAGCTGACAGACTACAACCCCTGGCCGCACATCGCCGGCAAGGTCTCGGTATAACAAGCAAAAAGGAGGGAGAGACGATGATTGCCATCATTGCAGCAACAGACAGGAACAACGCCTTGGGCTTTGAGAACAGGCTGCTGTTCCACATATCGGCAGACCTGAAACGCTTCAAGGCACTGACGACGGGACACACCGTGGTGATGGGGCGCAGGACGTTCGAGTCCCTGCCCAAGGGTGCACTGCCTAACCGCAGGAACATCGTGTTGAGCCGCAACAGAGACTTCACGGCAGCCGGAGCGGAGGTGTTCGCCTCGCTCTCAGAAGCTATGGAGCACTGCGGCAAGGATGAGGAGGTGTTCATCATCGGCGGTGAAAGCGTCTACCGTCAGGCAATGGACATGGCAGACCGGCTGTATATGACCGAGATAGACGCAGCGGCAGAGCGTGCTGATGCCTATTTCCCCGCGATAGACAGCGACGTGTGGGAAGTGGAGAAAAAAGAAATGCACCCTTCAGGCGAGAAGGATGCAATGGATTACTGTTTCACGGACTATGTGAGGAAAGGCAGCATGGTCTAAGCCTCGCTGTCGTCCTGCTGTTCGTCACCGTCTTCGGAGCAGCCCATCTCAATGGGCATCTGACGCTTGATGGCTTCGTGGAAAGAGATGAGTGTCTCCGTGCGGGCAACCTTCAAAGGCTGTAGCTTGTCGTGGATGATGCTGAGCAGATGATGGTTGTTGCGGGCATAGAGCTTGATGAACATGTCATACTTGCCGGTGGTGAAGTGACACTCGACGACCTCGGGAATGTCCATCAGTGCCTTGGTGACCTCATCGAACGACGACGGATCTTTCAGGTATATGCCGATGTAGGCACAGGTCTCGAAGCCCACCTTTTCGGGGTCGATGACATACTCGGAACCTTTCAGCACGCCCATGGATGTGAGCTTCTGTATGCGCTGGTGTATGGCGGCTCCCGACACATTGCAGGTTCGAGCCACTTCGAGGAACGGGATGCGCGCGTTCGTAGCTATCATTTTCAATATCTGCTCGTCGAGAGCGTCAAGCTGGTGATGTGCCATTGTCTTCTGTGTTTTAAGTTTTAATTTATTACTGCTTAGAGCAAAGATATGGTGTTTTGTTTTTATATTCGCACGTATTTATGAAAAAAGCAATATTATCGCTCTTTCTCTGCTTGACAGTGACGGGAGCTACGGCACAGGACTTCGACGAGCACTTCCGCGAGAAGACGCTCCGGATAGACTATATCTTCACGGGAAACAGCCAAAGGCAGGAAATCTGCGTCGACGGACTATCGTCGGCAAACGGATGGGCAGGCAGGAAGAAGCACCTGTCGGAACTGCCTCTCGAGGGCAACGGACAAATCACAGTCAGGGACACGGCGCAGAACGTTCTGTACAGGACTTCATTCTCGTCGCTGTTTCAGGAATGGCTCGACACCGACGAGGCGAAGACACTGACAAAGGGCTTTGAGAATACGTTTTTAGTGCCGTTCCCTCGGGAGACGGTGGACGTGGAGATAAAGCTCTTCGACAAACGGCACAATGTGTCGGCAAGCCTAACGCACAGGGTCAATCCGGACGACATACTCATACGCCACAAGGGAGAGACCGTGCAGACACCGCACAGATACCTGCTGCGAAGCGGGAGCTTAGACAAGGCCATAGACCTGGCGATACTGGCGGAGGGATATACGGAGGCGGAGATGGACGTGTTCTATAGGGATGCACAGGCCGTGACGGACGCGATATTCAGCTACGAGCCGTTCAGGTCGAAGAAGGACAGGTTCAACGTCGTGGCAGTGGCAAGTCCGTCGGAAGAGTCGGGAGTGAGCATCCCGAAGGACGGAGAATGGAAGGCGACAGCATTCGGTTCGCACTACAGCACGTTCTATTCGGACAGGTATCTGACGACCTCCCGACTGAAGGCCGTACACGATGCCCTGTCGGGAATCCCATACGAGCACATCATCATATTGGCAAACACCTCGGAGTATGGCGGCGGAGGAATCTACAACTCATATCTGATGGCGGCAGCACATCATGCCACGCTAAGGCCCGTGGTCGTGCATGAGTTCGGGCACAGCTTCGCAGGGCTGGCAGACGAATATTTCTATGACGACGACGTGATGACGGACACCTACCCCACCGACGTAGAGCCGTGGGAGCAGAACGTGACAACGCTTGTCGACTTCGGAAGCAAGTGGAAGGACATGGTGGACAGTGGTGCGAGGATTCCGACACCAAGTGAGGACAAGGACAAAGTCCGTACCGGCGTGTTCGAGGGCGGTGCCTACTCTAAGAAAGGTGTGTACCGCCCGTCGTATGACTGCCGCATGAGGACGAACGAATGTCCCGAATTCTGCGATGTCTGCAAGCGTGCTATCGAGCTTCTCATCTCGTTCTACACGGAATGACTTCCCCGCCCGAGCAATGTTTTTTACATCTACAGAACAACGGACAAGACGGTGAACGACAGGACTTGAATAGACTAAACATGCATCACCCCTAACCAAGGGAACGAAGCGACCACAGTCAGAAACATAGAACTTAACACATAAAACGGGACAGTATGAACAAATACATCCAATCAGACAGTTACCGAATAGGGGGGGGTAAATTACCTCTATTTCAAGTAGTTATGCGTAAGTGCGCATCCTCCACAGGAGTGATGCAGATATTTTGGCGCATAGTCTACAAATATCTTTGCTCTAAACGTGGCATAGAAATAGCATGGAATGCAAAGATAGGCTACGGCTTGTATATCGGTCATGCCTACTGCATAACGGTCAATCCGAGAGTCCGTATCGGGAACAACTGCAACATCCACAAGGGAGCTACAATAGGGCAGGAAAACCGAGGCAAGCGCAAGGGGTATCCCACAATCGGAAACGAAGTTTGGATTGGCATCAATGCCATGATATGTGGAAACATCACCATCGGCGATGATGTGATGATTGCTCCAAACAGTTTTGTCAACTGCGATGTCCCGAGCCACTCCATAGTATATGGCAATCCGTGCATCATACGGCACAGAGACAATGCGACAGAGAACTACATCAACAACAGATACAAAGAAGACTGACAAGAATCTCAACGGTCAGTAGTACTTACCTG
>CAVDAU010000051.1:0-12546 GCA_963607015.1 Streptococcaceae bacterium | reverse complement strand
AGTGAACAGACTTGCATATATGTAATGAGAACGTTCCACTAACTTGTCAGGGTGAGCTAAGAAGATGTGCGGGTAATAGGACTCGAACCTACACGGATCACTCCACCAGATCCTAAGTCTGGCGCGGCTGCCAATTACGCCATACCCGCATTCACGAGGGAACGTGCGCACGTGTGCGTGCTTTCACCGAGGCAAAGGTATGAAGTTTTTTCTGTTCCGGCAAACGGGCAATGCCAAAAAAGGCTGCGACGGATACAGCTCACTCGCCGCCTATCAGCGCACGGGCGGCTTCGATGATGGTGTCTACGCCACGCGCCTTGTCCTCGTCGGTGAGTGTCACCGCCACGTCGGGATCTATGCCGGACTCGATGTGACGCATATCAGCATCGTATGTGGGGCAAGCCGAGAAGCGCACGCCCCACCCGTTTGGCAGCTCGGAAGAGAAGGGCATGCCCGAGCCTCCGCCGGAGGTGTCGCCAAGCAGCGTCACGTTGGGGAAATAGCGCATGGAGTTGATGAAATCGTTCGTGGCACTGTAGGAGTGGCGGTTCATGAGCACCACGACGGGCTTCTGCCAGCGCACGCCGTCGGCAGGGTCAACGTAGACAGGCTCGGGCTTCGAGAAGTCGGAGTGCCCGCTGCCGGTCTTGTGGCTGATGTATCCCACGAGCACCGTCTCATTGGTGAAGCGTTCGGCAAGAGATGTGGCGTAGTTCTTCTGTCCGCCGCCATTGTTGCGCACGTCGATGATCAGACCGTTGCACAGCTCCATGTAGCGCAGCATCTCCGAGAGATTGCCGTCGCCGAAGCCCGTGGAGAAGCTGGTGCAGGAGACATAGCCGACATTGTCTTCCAGAACGGTGTATCTCAGTCCGCCGCCGATGCGGTAGTCGCGTCCAAGGTATGCCTCGACAAGCTCCTCGCTGTAATTGCGCGGATAGTCCAGATACCAGTCCCAGTAGCGTGCGGTGTTGTGTGAGGCATAGAGGTTGACGTGTCCGTCGCGAAGCTCGGCCAACATATTGCCCAAGACCTGAAACAAGGCATCGTCGCTCATGCCGTCGCTGATGTACTGGCTGTACTGCGCACGGACAGCCGTCCAGTCCACCTGCTTGTAGTCGAGGAAGCAATAGTGCTCGTCGATGATGCGCCACAGGGCATCGAAGTTGCCCTGCGGGGTGTCGTCGAACTGTTCGTCGCGGACGCACCCCGCCGTCAGTAATGTCAACGCCGCCAGCAGGGACGCTGCAAGGAGGCGGATATGTCTGAATGTCGTTGCTGCTGTCATAGTCTGATGAACTGTTTGACGATGCCAATCATGAACACGTGTGAGTAGACATGGGTCTTGATGCCGTTGAGGTGCAACTGCTGCACGTCGCCCACATAGGCCACACGCAGGCGGAGACCGCCGACAGGATAGTCGGCACTGATCATCTGCCGCATGGAGGGGCTGCTGAAGGGTGTCGTCAGCCGGACGGTGCCCGATCCGTCGCCCAAAGAGAATATCTCGTAGTAGGACTGTCCGTAGTGTGGCATGAACGCCACTCCAAGGAGCGGAGCGTTGACCTGCCAGCGCAGGCCGAGCACGTGCTTCCCTACCTTCGGACTCCACAGCGCAGCCACGGAGGCACCGATGGCAACGGAAGCCCGCAGCGAGGCAGGGTTGTTGCCGTTGCGCATATTATATGTAAAGCCGCCGCCAATGTCGGCCAGCGGTCCGGCGAGCAGACGGAGGTTGTCTGTCACTGGGAAATGACGGTGCAAGGCATAATTCCAGTTGGCAAGGGCGGTGATGGTCTTGTTGTTGTCGGCACGATTGCCGGTATAGCCGACGTTGGTCTGGAAGTAGCTCTGCAACGACACGCGACCGTGCATGAGCCGCGTCATGCGCACGCTCTCGCGCGAGAGGCGCAGCTCCACGCCGCTGTATTCCTCGGGCGAGAGATAGGTGTCCTGCAGCTGCGTGTGGCCTATGCCGTACATCGTGGACTTGGTGACAAGGCGCGTGTCCGTTGTCTCCATGCCGGCACACTCCGTCGTGTCGGCGGTCTGTGCCTGTGCCGTCGCGACGTACACCAAAGCACACAGAAGCAATATCGGTCTCAGTAGCTGCATCAGAAGAGTTTTGTCTGTCCTGTCAGTTCGTCGAGGATGTCGCCGTCGCTCTTGTCCTTGTCGGGATCGAGGTTCTCCGGCTCACCGGAGACGGCATCAAGCTCCGTAGCCGGAGCGGTGTCCTCCTGCCGCCGCGTCGGTTCAAGCTCCTCCACCCTGTCGAGGGTGAACGTGGTGAGACGCTTGCCGCGTGCCTTGAAGCTCTTGATGCCGACGAACTCGGCACCGTCGATGACAATGTTTCCCCTGAAGCTGTCGGCACCGCCGAACACCAGTTCAAAGCGCGGATAGTATTCGTCGGTCAGCAGGATGAGACGGCTCCCATGTTCGTCGCCAAGGAAGCTGCGCTTCTTGTTGCCTGCCTCGAAGCAGAAACGCTTGAGATAAGGGCAGTCCTTCTGCGAATGGTCGTAGAGCAATGCCGTCCACACCTTGTTGGGGCTGAACTTCTCGATGCGCATGATGTTGCCCTCATAGTGGTTGCCGGTGTCGAAGCCGGTGGTGTAGAACTCGCCGGTGTCGAGCACCACGAGAATCTGCTCGCCCGTCTGGAACTCGCCAAGGCTCTCTCCGTGGCCGTCGTAGTTGACGCGCAGCACGTCCCAGTCGAACCAGACCTCGCGCCCGCCAAGCGTGGAGGCTCCGCGCTGCTTCAGCGAGATGCGGTGTATGGCGTTTTTGGTCAGTATGTTGCCCTGTGCCTGACGGCCCTTTATCATTATCTGGCTGAAGTCCTGCTCCAGTGCCAGCCGCTTCAGCTTGGGTGCAGGCTTCAGGATGACCTTCACGATCTCGGCCTCGCCGTTGGCATTGGCGGAGAAGTAGAGTATGCGGGAGTCGGGCTTGCCCTGCGTGACGGTGTACTCGCGGTCGTGGATGACACCGGTGATGGCAAACCGCTTCATGTAGTTCCAGCCGTCGTGTCCGTCGCGGTACACCACATTATATATAGTGCGCTTGTCGTTCTTGGCAAAGAGGCTGATATAGTAGATGTCCTTGCCCACGAACTTCTTGTCGGCGACGGAGGTGATGATGTAGCGTCCGTCGCGGAAGAACACGATTATGTCGTCGAGCGGAGAGCAGTTGGACACGAACTCGTCCTTGCGCATGGATGAGCCGTAGCCGATGAAGCCCTCATCGCGGTTGACATACAGCTTCTCCGTGGCCTCGATGACCTTGGCAGAGTCAATGACATCGAAGCTGCGTATCTCCGTGCGGCGCGGATATGCCGCGCCGTATTTCTTCTCGAGATAGCGGAACCACTCGATGGTGTAGTCTGTCAGGTTGTGCAGCTTGTGCTCGGTGTCGGCAATGTCGTCCTTCATGGCGGCGATGGCATCGCGTGCCTTGTCGGAGTTGAACTTCAGGATGCGTGCCATCTTTATCTCGAGCAGACGCAGGATGTCGTCCTTGGTGACCTCACGAATGAGGTGCGGATAGTAAGGCGTGAGGCGCAGGTCGATGTGCTCGCATGCCGCGTCTACGCTCTTGGCCTCCTCGAACTCGCGATCCTTATATATACGTTCCTCGATGAAGATCTTTTCAAGCGAGGCGAAGTGCAGCTGCTCGAGCACCTCGGCGCGGTGAATCTCAAGCTCCTGACGCAACAGGTCGCGGGTATTGTCGACCGAGCGGCGCAGCACCTGACTGACGTTGAGGAAGTGGGGCTTCTTGTTGTCTATGATGCAGCAGTTGGGGGCGATGCTGACCTCGCAGTCCGTGAAGGCATACAGGGCATCGATGGCCTTGTCTGACGACACGCCCGAGGGCAGATGCACCAGGATTTCCACCTTTGCCGACGTGAGATCTTCCACGCGCTTGATCTTGATCTTGCCTTTGTCGTTGGCCTTCACGATGGAGTCGCAGATGCCGATTGTGGTGCGTCCGAAGGGCAGCTCGCGTATTGCCAGCGTGTGGCTGTCCACCTTGTCAATCTTGGCACGTATGCGCACGGTGCCGCCGCGCTCGCCGTCGTTGTATTTCGACACGTCGATGGCTCCGCCGGTCTGGAAGTCGGGATAGAGCGTGAAGTCCTCGCCCTTCAGATACTTCACCGCAGCTTCGCAAATCTCATTGAAGTTGTGCGGAAGAATCTTCGACGACAGTCCCACGGCGATGCCCTCCACTCCCTGCGCCAGCAACAGGGGAAACTTGACGGGCAGCGTCACCGGCTCCTTGTTGCGACCGTCGTAGGACATCTGCCATTGCGTGGTCTTGGGGTTGAACACCACGTCGAGCGCGAACTTCGTGAGCCGTGCCTCGATGTATCGCATTGCCGAGGCTCCGTCGCCTGTCAGGATGTTGCCCCAGTTTCCCTGCGTGTCCACCAGCATCTCTTTCTGCCCTAACTGCACCAAGGCATCGCCGATGGATGCGTCGCCATGCGGATGGAACTGCATGGTGCGTCCCACGATGTTCGCCACCTTGTTATAGCGGCCATCTTCCATGAGGCGCATGGTGTGAAGTATGCGCCGCTGCACGGGCTTCAGTCCGTCGATGATATGCGGCACGGCACGCTCCAAGATGACATAGGAAGCGTAGTCGAGAAACCAGTTCTCGTACATTCCGCTGAGTTGATACTTCGTGCTCTCGTCGTTCACGTCCGACGGCTTGTAGCTCGAGTGCCCCGTGGCCTCACCATCCTGCATGCCGTCGTGCAGTGCGTCCTTATCGTTGTCTTTAGCCATAGAAATCGTCATAAAAACAGAGGCTTATCGTCCGGAGGCGACGCCATATTTGTGCAAATATACGCTTTTTTATAGAACTTTTCGAGATGAAACGGCTACCTTTGTGGCAAAATAAGCAAGTATAACAATATATATACGTTCAGATAAAATGGCACAAGAAGACGTTTTCAAGAAAATTGTGGCTCATTGCAAAGAGTACGGTTTTGTCTTTCCCAGCAGCGACATCTACGACGGACTTGGCGCTGTCTATGACTACGGGCAGAACGGCGTTGAGCTGAAGAACAACATAAAGCAATATTGGTGGCAGAGCATGGTGCTGCTCCACGAGAACATCGTGGGCATAGACTCCGCCATCTTCATGCACCCCACGATATGGAAAGCCAGCGGACACGTCGATGCTTTCAACGATCCGCTCATCGACAACCGCGACTCGAAGAAACGCTACCGCGCCGACGTACTGATAGAAGACCAGATTGCCAAGTACGACGAGAAGATACAGAAGGAAGTGGAGAAGGCACGCAAGCGTTTCGGCGACACTTTCGACGAGGCAAAGTATCTCGAGACCTCACCGCGCGTTGCCGAGACGAAGCAGAAGCGCGATGCGCTGCACGACCGCTACAAGGCTGCCATGCAGAAGCCCGACCTTGAGGAGCTGCGTCAGATCATACTGGACGAGGGCATCGTTGACCCCATCAGCGGCACGAAGAACTGGACGGAGGTGCGTCAGTTCAACCTGATGTTCTCCACCGAGATGGGTTCTACTGCCGACGGTTCGATGAAAGTCTACCTGCGTCCGGAGACGGCACAGGGCATCTTCGTCAACTTCCTGAACGTGCAGAAGACCGGCCGCATGAAGATTCCTTTCGGCATCGCACAGATTGGCAAGGCTTTCCGCAACGAGATTGTGGCACGCCAGTTCATCTTCCGCATGCGTGAGTTCGAGCAGATGGAGATGCAGTTCTTCTGTGCCCCCGGTACGGAGATGGAGTGGTTCAAGAAGTGGAAAGAGACACGCATGAAGTGGCATCAGTCATTGGGCTTCGGTGCCGACCACTACCGCTTCCACGACCACGAGAAGCTGGCACACTATGCCAACGCAGCCACCGACATTGAGTTCCTCATGCCGTTCGGCTTCAAAGAGGTTGAGGGCATCCACAGCCGCACGGACTTCGACCTTTCGCAACACGAGAAGTTCTCCGGCAAGAGCATCAAGTACTTCGACCCCGAGCGCGGCGAGAGCTATACACCCTATGACATCGAGACGAGTATCGGCGTTGACCGCATGTTCCTAAGCGTGATGTGCGGCTCGTTCCACGAGGAGCAGCTCGAGGGCGGTGAGACACGCACCGTGCTGAAGCTGCCTATGGCACTGGCTCCGGTCAAGCTCGCCGTTATGCCGTTGGTGAAGAAGGACGGCCTGCCGGAGCTGGCAAGCGACATCGTGAACGACCTGAAGTTCCACTTCAACACCAAGTATGACGAGAAGGACAGCATCGGAAAGCGTTACCGCCGTCAGGATGCCGTCGGCACGCCTTACTGCGTGACCGTGGATCATGATTCGCTCAACGACAACTGCGTCACACTGCGCAACCGCGACACCATGCAGCAGGAGCGCGTGCCTATAGCCGAGCTGAAGAACATCATAGAAGACAGAGTGAGCATCACCAGCCTGCTGAAGAAGCTCGTCTGACTGAGGGTGGCACACACGAAAAGAAACCAAGACACACAGAATACCGACGTGAGAAAGAGAAGTCTACTGACATACGTGCTGTCTTTCGCCTTCGCCACGGGAAGTCTGCTGACATCCTGCGACGAGGTGGAGGAAACAGGCACCTACGACAACTGGCAGGAGCGTAACGAAGCATACACCGACTCGATAGCGGCGTTGGCCGGTGGCCGCATAGTGGTCACAGCCGAAGATGCCGACAACATGGAACTTGGCGCGTACTATGCCATCAAGACATCGGCGAGCACCAACGTCAAGACGGAGTATGTCTACGTGCGCAAGCTGACAAGCAATCCCGACGGCGTGCGTCCGTACTACACCGACAAGGTGTCGATGTTCTACTACGGCACATACATCAACGGTACAAACTTCGACGGAAACTTCACAGGCTACGGTGCCACAGACCAAGGGACACTTGACGGATCGGAGAACATGCCCACGGAGTTTGACTCGCCATCCGACTTCACCGTCAACAGCACCATCGTGGGCTGGATATATCCGCTGCAATACATGCGTGAGGGCGAACGCTGGATGATATACGCACCCTATGCCAGTGCCTATGGCACCACGGGCTACTCCAGTATTCCCGCCTACAGCAATCTTGTATATGATGCCGTGATGCGCAAGGTCTACAACCGGTAGTGAGAGCTACTGCATGTGGAAGCGTATCAGCCCTTCTATGGGCACACGCTCAATCTTACCTATCCTGCTGATGCCGACCTCTTCTGCGGCCTCCAGCAGGATTTCTTTATAGTAGTATGCCACAGATCCGATGAAGCTGACCGGATAGTTGCTGTAGTCATACTGCATCACGTTGCGGCGAAAGAATGCTTTGAAGTTCTCCTTCACCATCGTGCGCACAGACCTGTTGCCGATGTTCTTGAGGATGAACGGCGAGAAGCCTGCCAAGTATCTGTTGGGGTTCGGACGGCGGTAGACGCAGTCCATTATCGTACCGGCATCGGTCTTGTATTCCTTCAGGAACTTCTCCTCCAGTTCGTCGCCAAGCTGGTTCTTCAGCAGGTCGCTGATGAAGTTCCTGCCTATTGACGCGCCGCTGCCCTCATCGCCAAGGATGAACCCAAGAGACGGCACACTTTGTGTAATCTTCTCCCCGTCATAGAAGCATGAGTTTGAACCCGTGCCGAGGATGCACGCAATGCCCGATTGGTCCCGGTAAAGCCCGCGTGCCGCAGCCAGGATGTCGGAGTTCACCTCCATGTGTCGTGTCACGCGCAGCAGACTACCGATGGCACGCTCCATCACCCCCACCTTGTCGTATATGCATCCGGCTCCATAGAAATACACGTCCTCAATCTCCGTCGTCGGGAGTTTGGGTATCAACGCCGTGCTTATCTCGTAGCCCAGCTGTTCGCCTGTATGCTGATACGGGTTCAGTCCCTTGGTGTGTATATCCTTCCTGTAGCCTCTCTCTCCAAGAAGACACCATGTAGTGTCCGTAGACCCGCTGTCGGCAATCAGTATCATTTTGCTGTCACTATGTAAGATTTTTCTGTTACGTCGGTTTCGACGGGCGTAAAGTTATGCCTTATTGCAGAAACAATCAAGAAACGGCAGTCTTTTCTGTCTCTTTGCCCGACAGAAGCCACATTCCGCAGAAGGTGAACAGTGCGTTAAGTATCAGAATCTCATAGCTGAACCGGTAGCCGGCAAACCATGCCTCGGAGTTCCTGTCGAGCACGAAGCACAGCACGGGAGCCATAACGGCGACAAGCGGCACGTACCTGTCCCTGACCTTGCGCCCGACGAAGATGCCGAAAGCGAACATTCCGAGAATGGGGCCATAGGTGTAGCTTGCCAAGATATACACGGCATCGATCACACTGGTGTTGTTCAGCAGATTGAAGACATAGATCACCACACCCATCGTCACAGCCATGAGCACGTGGACGCGCTGGCGCAGTCTCCTGACCTGTTCCTCCGTCTTGCCCTTGATGCCGAGGATGTCGATGGTGAACGACGTCGTCAGTGCCGTCAGTGCCGACCCCGCCGCCGAATAGGCTGCCGACACCAGTCCGATGATGAACAGCACACCCACGATCACCGGCAGATAACCGCCCGTTGCGACAATCGTGAACAGTGTGTCCGAAGCCTCAACGCTGATGCCCTTCTGTGCCGCGAAGTAGTAGAGCAGCACGCCCAAGTTCAGGAATATGGCGATCACCACAAACTGTAGTACGATGCTCACCATCATGTTCTTCTGCGACTCCCTGTAGTTCCGGCAACTCAGGTTGCGCTGCATCATGTCCTGGTCTATGCCGTTGGTGGCTATCATCGTGAACACGCCGGCAAGGAACTGCTTGGGGAAGAACTGCCGGCTGTTCACGTCGTCAAAGAAGAACACGCGGCTCCATTGCCTGTCGCCCAACACGTCCATCAGCGAGGCTGCCGACAGCCCCAGGTCACGCGCAATGAACCAGATGCACAGAATCACCGACACCACCAGACACAGCGTCTTCAGCGAGTCCGTCCATATCAGGCTCTTGACGCCGCCACGGAACGTGTAGAGCCACACCAACAGCACCGTCAGCAGCACGTTGACGGCAAACGGTACGCCCAACGGCCCGAACACGATGAGCTGAAGCGTCAGACACACAAGGAACAGCCGCACGGCAGCCCCGAGCATCTTCGAGATGAAGAAGAACCATGCTCCCGTGCGGTAGGACGTGATGCCGAACCGCTGCTCGAGGAACTGGTAGACGGACACCAACTTCATGCGATAGAACAGCGGTGTCAGCACGTAGGCGATTATCACCTGCCCCACGATGAAACCCAGCACCATCTGCAGGTAGCCGAACTGCGATGCCTTGACCATGCCCGGTACGGAGACATACGTCACGCCGGAGATGCTTGCACCGATCATGGCGAATGCCACCATGTACCAGCGCGACTGCCGCCCGCCGGAGAAGAAGCCTGCATTGTCGGACTTGCGCCCCGCCACATACGACACCGCGAAAAGCACGGCGATGTATGCCACTATCGTCACTATGATTGTTGTCGGACTCATCTTGTTCTCATGTTCCTTATATATATGTCTTCCATGTGTCTGCCTTCCCTGCGCTCTCCGGATTATTCCTCCGTGTCCTCATACAGCAGATATGGCTTCCTGTCCTTTCGGAACTGTTCCACGTCGGCGTGCCACCTGCTCCTTATCTCGTCGGCACTGCATCCGCGCTCTATCATCTGCCGCACGTAGTCCACGCCTATCAGCTTCTCGAAGAACGACGTGAAGAACCTGTCGCCCATTGACAGATTGCGGTATGCCTCGATCACGTGCGTCAGGTCCACGCCCTTGCGCACTATGGAGTCCGTCCCCAGCGTGCTCAGGTTCACGCCGTGGCACAGCTTGTCCTTCTGCGGCGGGTTCTGCGCACCCTGCTTGCTGCGGGGCGTGAAGCTGAAGTCGCATCCCTTCATCTGCGGATGCCCGTATATCTGGAACGGCAAGTCCGTGCCGCGTCCCACGCTCACGGGCGTGGCCTCGAAATAGCACAGCGACGCATAGAGATAGACGGCTGTCATGTTCGGCAAGTTGGGCGACGGAGCTATCGGCAGTGACCACAGCGTCGAGTGCGTATAGTTGAGGCACTCTATCACCGTCAGCCTGCACCGCTTCTTGCTGTCGAGCCACCCACGGTCATTAGCCATCAGTGCCAGCTCGCCCAAGGTCATGCCGTGCAGCACCGGCACCGGCAGTCCGCCGACACCGCTCTTATACTTCATGTCGAGCACAGGCCCGTCCACTAAATGACCGTTGGGGTTGGGTCTGTCAAGCAGCACCACCTCCTTGCCGCTCTCGGCACAAGCCGACAGCAGGCGACACATCGTGATATAGTAGGTGTAGAACCGCAGCCCCACATCCTGAATGTCTATCAGCAGCACGTCGAAGGAATCCATGACTGCGGCACTCAGGGCGTTGCTTCCGCCGCCGTACAGCGACACAATCCGTGCCCCCGTCCGCTCGTCGCGCGAGCTGCTCACGGCAGCGCCGGCATCGGCCGTACCGCTGAAGCCGTGTTCCGGAGAGAAGATTGTCCGCACGCTGAAGCCGTGGCCTGCCAGCACATAGACGAGATGCTTGCCGCCCACAATGCCGGTATGGTTTGAGAACACGGCGACGCGCTTCCCCTCAAGCAGAGGGAAGTAGGCATCCGTGCGCTCGTCGCCGAGCACCACCGCCGCCGCACTGCCGTCCTGCGCCTTGGCAACAAGACCGCACGCCATCAGTGCCATCAGCACCGGCAGACAATATCCGATGAGTGTGTTCTTCATCCGCATACCCCTATATGGGACACAAATATATTGAAAACCGCCAACCCGTGCAAGGAACCACCATCACCGCTTCTTTCGTCTTCAGCAGCCACATTGTCGCTTTGACGTGCAGACCGGCGACGCGGAAGCTCCGACGCCATACCTTTGTATCGCCATCAGGAAGCAAACCGGACTTTCAGAGAGACATATAAGAAAGGAGAAGAGGTGTTAGTTTCTGATACAGGTAAAAAGATTGTTCCGTTTTAATAGGTTTAAGGATTAAAGTTTCAAACAGGTATAACTAAAAAGTAAGGAGATTGTTTTATGAAAAAGATTGCATTAACGGTTTACACAGCAATGGCATTGGCATTCATCGGCGCAACCAACATGAATGCAGCGAACACAGACAACGCCGCTTCGGCACGCACGACATACGATGTCGAGTTCATCCGCCTGAGCAAGTATCTGAACCTCTGCGACAGCCAGAGCCAAAGCGTCTACAACATCAACGAGCTGTTCAAGGATCAGCAGAACAGCCTCGATGTCAGCAATGCGAAAGCCTTGGACATCAACCTCGGTCTGATGAAGGGAGTGCTGACGCAGGAGCAGTACCGCAAGTACCTGACCCTGCTGAACGTGACAAGCAACAATGCGCGTCTTGCCGAGCGCGACAGGTCTTCCTCGAGCAACGCCGGCGACCTCTTGGCGAACAGATAAGCGCGTGAAGCCCCCTTATATCGGCATTGGTGTCTGTGCCAGCCTGTTGATGATCCAAAGGGTGATTATAGCCTGAAGGACAAAAATCAGCGGCACGCCGTACTTGAACTTCCGGTGCATCGTCTTGTGATGCCACACCTTCATGCCGCACCATGCCCCGAGGCTGCCGCCGATGACGGCGAGCAACAGCAGCGTGGTCTCGGGAGTGCGCCACCGCCCGTGCCGAGCCTTATATTTGTCGATGCCGTAGGCCGCAAAGGCCACGGCATTGACTATGATGAGGTAATACAAAGCGGCGGTCATGCACATCGCGCGTCACTCCCCGAACTTGTCCTTGTCAAGATACTTGATGACCTTGGCAGGATTGCCTACGGCGACGGCATAGTCGGGCACATCCTTCGTGACCACCGATGCCGCACCCACGATGGCGTGCTTGCCGACGGTCACGCCCGGAAGCACGCTGCTTCCCGCGCCCACCCATGCACCCTTGCAGATGCGAACCGGCTTGCAGGTGATGACACTGCGCCGGTAGGGGTCATGGTTGTTGCTTATGAGCTGCACGTTGGCTGCAATCTGCACATCGTCCTCGATGGTGATTGTCCCCGCCGCCATCATCAGGCAGCCGTTCATCACGACGACATTCTTCCCGATGGTCACCTCGTGCGGGCGGACAACCGTCAGAGGCGACACCACCCGTGAGCCTTCGCCTATCTTTCCTTTGAATATTTCCTTCTGTAGGCTCTGCCACTCCTCGGAGAACGGCAGGGCGTGGTTGAAGCGGTGTACCAGCTGCGCATGGTGGGCAGCCAGTTCCAGCTCCTCCTTCGTCTGCTTTGTCACGTCAATTCTTGTCTCTTCCATAACTGTAGTTTTTCCGATTATTCGTGTCGCGCTCCCTCTCGGTGTCCGGCACACATGTCGGCGGACGCGCATACACGCCGTAAAGGTAGCACAAATGCTTTGAAATTTCAAAGGCTGTGACTATTCATTCCGGCACATCTGCAAGTCCGTTCAGAAGCGTTTACAAAC
>CAVDAU010000050.1:0-12967 GCA_963607015.1 Streptococcaceae bacterium | reverse complement strand
AACGGGCATTCATAGCACCTAAGAATGGGCATCCATAGAACCCAACGATGGGCATCCATAGACAGTGCGCGGCGCACACCGGTTTCTATCCCGTCCAAATCGGCACTGTAGCGAAAAAACGCCTCGCAACACGCTGATAATCAGCGTCTCCATGGACGTACAGCCATAGCATCTATGGACGTACAGCCATAGATTTGTGGACGTACAGCCATAGATTCTGTGGACGTACAGCCATAGATTCTGTGGACGTACAGCCACAAAAACGGCAGTTTTTCGTGCCTGTTTGAGCCTCTGTCCGGCCGGCAAATGAGCACAAAATCAAACATGTTTGTTTTGTTCTGCGGTCGGCTTGCACTATCTTTGCCCCGCTCAACCAACAGACCAAGCACAGGACAAAGACAAATGGCGAACATTTTGGTTACAGGCGCAAGTGGCTTCATCGGGAGCTTCGTGGTGGAAGCTGCCCTGAAGCGCGGCCTCCACACGTGGGCAGGGATGCGCAGCACCAGCAGCCGCAGGTATCTGCCGAAAGAGGGCGTGGAGACAATTGATCTGGACTACGGAAACCGCGAGGTTCTGTGCCGTCAACTGCGGGAACACGCTGCGCAGAACGGTGCTTTCGACTATGTCGTCCACTGTGCCGGAGTGACGAAATGCCGCGACAAGGCCGACTTCGACCGCGTCAACTTCGTCCACACGAAGAACCTCGCCGATGCCCTGCGGCAGGCGGGCACGCAGCCGCGACTGTTTGTCTTCATCAGTACGCTGAGCGTCTTCGGCCCCATACACGAAGACACCTATGAGCCAATCAGGGACACAGACACTCCGCACCCGAACACCGCCTACGGCATCAGCAAGCTCAAGGCCGAGCGATACCTGCAAAGCCTGCCCGATTTCCCGTATGTCATCTTCCGCCCGACGGGAGTCTACGGTCCGCGCGAGAAAGACTACTACCTCATGGCAAAGTCCATCAAGCAACACATCGACTTCTCCGTGGGCTACAAACGGCAGGATCTGACGTTCGTCTACGTCAAGGACGTGGTGCAGGCCGTGTTTCTTGCCATCGACAGGCAGGCAAGCCGCAAGGCATACTTCCTCACCGACGGGCGCGTGTACCAAAGCCGCACGTTCTCGAACCTGATAATAAGGGAGCTGAAGGCACGCTACGTGCTGCGCATCTGCAGCCCGCTGTTCGTGCTGAAGGCGGTGTCTGCCGTTGCCGGATGGCTGGCACAACAGACCCGCACCGTCAGTACGCTGAACCCCGACAAGTACAAGATAATGAAGCAACGCAACTGGCGTTGCGACATGACACCCACCGTCAGCGACCTGGGCTACAAACCGGAATACCCGCTCGACCGTGGTGTCAAGGAGACCATAGGATGGTATAAGGAGGAAGGATGGCTGTAGACTATTGGAAACGGCTGGAGCCATATAAGGGAATGTTCTCGGTGGAAATCATCGCGGCACTCTACACAGCCCTGACATCCGTCGCCATCGTGCTGCTGTGGGGCGTGCTTGACAATCCGCTGCACATGCTTGGCGGAAGGCTGGTCATCGTCGCTGTCATGGCCGCGCTCATGGCGGTCTATCGCCGCTATCCCTGCAAGGCGACGGCGTTCGTCAGGGTGGCGTTCCAGCTGGCACTGCTCTCCTACTGGTATCCCGACACCTACGAGTTCAACAAGCTGCTGCCCAATCTCGACCATGTGTTTGCCTCGGCAGAGCAGGCCGTCGTCGGCACGCAGCCGGCATATTGGTTCAGCAAGGACTGTCCGCAGCTGTGGGTCAGCGAACTGCTCAACATGGGCTACTTCGCCTACTATCCCATGATAGCGACCATCGTCATCTGGCACTTCCTCTTCAACTTCAAGATTTTCGAGAAGACGGCGTTCGTACTTGAGGTCTCGTTCTTTGTCCTGTATATCGTCTACATACTTGTGCCGGTCGCAGGGCCGCAGTTCTACTTCCCCGTGATTGGCGATGGCAATGTGCTCGGCGGAGTGTTCCCTGCCGTGGGCGACTACTTCCGCTATCATCCGGAACTGCTCCCGTCTGCCGATACAGGGGAGGGCTTCTTCTACGGATTGGTGGAGCACTCACAGGCCGTCGGCGAACGTCCCACGGCAGCATTCCCAAGCTCTCACGTCGGAATCTCAACGATAATCATGATAATGGCATGGCGCGACAGCCGCCGTCTGTTTGCAGTCATGCTGCCGTTCTATGTCCTGCTGTGCTTCGCCACGGTCTACATCCAGGCGCACTATCTCATCGATGTCTTTGCGGGACTGGCCTCAGCCGCCATTCTCTACGTCGTGTCGACGAAGGTCTATAAGCGTTGGTTCAACAGACCGGACCTGCTTCGTCGATGGCTCTGAGGTCTATCGTGTCGAAGATGCCGAACAGCTCCTCGCGGGTATTTGCCCTCAGCATGGCGATGCGTGTGTCCCTGAAGTTCGGTATCCCCTTGAACAGCGGGCTGGCAGCGATGTGGCGGCGCACGTGAAGTATGCCGCGCCTCTCGTCAAGCAGCTCTATGCTGCTGTCCACCTGTCGGCGAAGCACGTCGAGCCTCCACTCCGCACTTGGCGGCGGCAGCAGCTCTCCGGTCTGCAAGAAATGTTTCACCTCCTTGAAAATCCACGGCCGCCCGAAGCTGGCACGTCCTATCATTATGCCGTCAACGCCATAGCGGTCGAAGGCATCCTTGGCCTCCAGGGGTGTGGTTATGTCTCCGTTGCCGATTATCGGTATGGTCATGCGCGGGTTCTCCTTCACACGCCCTATCAGTGTCCAGTCTGCCGCACCGGTGTACATCTGCGCACGGGTGCGTCCGTGTATGGTGAGGGCAGCTATGCCACAGTCCTGCAACCGCTCCGCCAAGTCGACGATGACCTTGTTGTTGTCGTCCCACCCCAAGCGTGTCTTCACCGTGACGGGTATCTTCACCGCATCGACCACGGCACGCGTGATCTCCAGCAGCCTGGGTATGTCGCGAAGCATGCCGGCACCGGCACCCTTGCCCGCCACCTTCTTCACCGGACAGCCGAAGTTCAGGTCGATGACATCGGGACGCGCCTGTTCCACCATCTTGGCAGCTTCCACCATTGACTGCGTGTCCCTTCCATATATCTGTATGGCCACCGGACGCTCTTCGTCGCTGATGGACAGCTTCTGCATGCTGCGGTCCACGAGGCGTATCAGTGCGTCGCACGACACAAATTCAGTGTAAACCATGTCCGCGCCGAAGCGTTTGCACATCAGCCGGAATGCCGGATCCGTGACATCCTCCATCGGGGCAAGCATCACGGGCTTCTCGCCCAAGTCTATGTCGGCTATCTTCATGTCAAAAAAAGTGTTTGTCGGGAGCCGTTGGCCGTGCGTCCGTGCCGCAAAGTTATCCAAAGTTGGGCAATCTCAAAAAAGATGGCTACCTTCGCAACTCCAACACGCTTACCGGACAAGGATGAAATACGACACAGCAGACTTTGAGGTGATGGCCCCCGTAGGCTCGCGCGACTCGCTTGCAGCAGCCATACAGGCAGGGGCGGACTCCGTATATTTCGGCGTCGGCACGCTGAACATGCGTTCCCATTCAGCCAACCCGTTCACAATCGACGACCTGAAGGACATTGCCCGCACATGCAGCGGGCACGGCATGAAGAGCTACCTGACGGTCAACACCATTGTCTACGACAACGACATGGAGCAGATGCACGCCATCGTCGATGCGGCAAAGGAGGCCGGCATCTCGGCTGTCATAGCCATGGACATAGCCGTGATGACCTACGCACGCAGCATCGGGCAGGAGGTGCACCTGAGCACGCAGCTCAACATCAGCAACATCGAGGCCCTGCGCTTCTACGCACAGTTTGCCGACGTGGCAGTGCTGGCACGCGAGCTGAACTTGGATCAGGTGGCGGAAATCCATCGCCGCATAGTCGAAGAGAACATCTGCGGCCCGAACGGACGGCAGGTGCGCATCGAGATGTTCTGTCACGGAGCGTTGTGCATGGCCGTGTCGGGCAAGTGCTATCTGTCGTTGCAGGAGGAGAACAAGTCCGCCAACCGTGGCGAGTGCCGCCAGATATGCCGCAGGGGATACATCGTCACCGACCGTGAGACAGGCGACGAGCTGCAGATTGACAACAAATACATCATGTCGCCCAAGGACCTGAAGACCATACATTTCCTCAACAAGATGATCGATGCCGGAGTGCGGATATTCAAGATCGAAGGCCGTGCCCGCGGTCCCGAATATGTACGCACCACCGTGGAGTGCTACAAGGAAGCGATAGCGGCGGTCATGGACGGGACTTTCTCTGACGGGAAAATCGGGATGTGGGACGAGCGTCTGGGCACAGTCTTCAACCGCGGCTTCTGGAATGGCTACTACCTGGGGCAGCGTCTCGGAGAATGGACGAGGAACTACGGATCTGCCGCCACCGAGCGCAAGATATATGCGGGCAAGGGAGTGAAGTACTTCGGCAACATAGGCGTGGCGGAGTTTGTCGTTGAGGCCGCAGAGCTGAATGTCGGCGACAGACTGCTCGTCACAGGCCCCACAACGGGAGCTGTCTACCTGACGCTCGATGAGGCCCGCGTGGATCTGAAGCCCGTGTCTACGGTGCATAAGGGTGAGCATTTCTCGGTGAGGGCAGAGAAGATAAGGCCGAACGACAAGCTGTATAAGCTGGTTTCCGTAGAGGAGATGCGCAAGTTCAAGGGATTGGAGTAAAAAGACAACAAACGCCACAGCAATTATGGACAAGTATATATTTGAGCTGCCGATGAAGGTCCGCGACTATGAGTGCGACCTGCAAGGCATCGTGAACAATGCCAACTACCAGCACTACCTGGAGCACACACGCCACGAGTTCCTGCTCTCCACCGGTTGCAGCTTCGCGCAGATGCACCGGCAGGGCATTGATGCCGTCGTGGCACGCATCTCAATGTCGTTCAAGACACCGCTGCGCAGCACCGACGAGTTTGTCAGCAAGCTGTACCTGAAGAAAGAGGGCATCAAGTACGTGTTCTATCAGGACATCTATCGCAAGCCGGACAACAAGCTGTGCCTCAAGAGCACGGTCGAGACCGTCTGCATAGAGAACGGCCGACTGACCGACGGCTCTGCCTTTGACGACGTGCTTGCTCCCTACCTGTAAGGAACACCAATCAAGGAACCTGCGTGCCGATGACCACGGATGAGAGAATATGCAGCATAGCCCTGTCGCTCCTGTTCAAGTCCAACAAGAGCGGAGCAAGGCGTCTTGTGCGCGAAGTCGGGTCGGCGGCAAGGGTGTTTGAGATGCGCGAGAGCCTGCCCGACATCGTTCCGGACATTCAGTCCAAGACATTGGAGCTTGTCAGGAACTGCGCCGAGGCGTTCAAGCGTGCCGAGCAGGAGATGGTGTTCGCCGAGAAGAAAGGCATCGCCTGCCTTACCTATACCGATGAGGCCTATCCGTCAAGGCTCCGCGAATGTGAGGATGCGCCTGTCGCACTGTTCTTCAAGGGACACATGGACTTCAACCGTCCACATATTGTCTCCGTCGTCGGCACACGCCGCACCACCGGATATGGCAAGGAGATGTGCCGCAGTCTGGTGAGCGGACTTGCAGCCGCCTGTCCCGACATTGTCGTCGTCAGCGGCCTGGCCTACGGAGCCGACATCCATGCCCACCGTGCCGCCATAGACAACAACGTGCCGACAGTCGCCATCCTGGCTCATGGCCTTGACCGTATCTACCCTTCCGTACACCGCAACACGGCGGTCAGGATGATTGAAAACGGCGGACTGCTGACCGAGTTCCTCACGGGCACGGAGCCTGAACGCTATAACTTCATCAGCCGCAACCGCATCGTGGCAGGGATGAGCGATGCCACCATCGTCATTGAGTCGGCAATCAAAGGAGGCTCGCTGATAACAGCCGACCTCGCCAACGGCTATAACCGCGACTGCTTCGCCGTCCCCGGACGTGCCACCGATGAGCTTTCGGCAGGCTGCAACCTGCTGATACGCGACAATAAGGCTGCACTCGTCAACTCAGCCGCCGACTTTCTCAAGGCCATGGGATGGGCAAGCGAGAGCGGCAATCATGCCGCCGCCGACACACAGCTGCCGCTGTTTCCCGAGCTTGACGAGGACGAGAAGCGCATAGTGCAGCTGCTTCATGAGCGTGGCGACCTGCAGCTCGACACCTTGGTCGTCGCCTCAAACATACCTGCCGGCCGCATCCATCCGTTGCTTTTCAGCCTCGAGATGAAAGGCATCGTGAAACTCATGGTCGGCGGCATGTATCATCTGATTCACAGCATGCGGTGAGCGTCAATAAAAGGACACCGCTTTTGGATAATCCGTGGCATTGACCTAATTTTGCGTCTACCCTTGCGCCGAAGGCACAGGGAGAACCAAACGAGAAAGAGAGAAGTGGACAAGGACATAGTTCAGACCCCGATGATGAAGCAGTTCCTCAGCCTCAAGGCCAAACACCCTGATGCGCTGATGCTGTTCAGATGCGGCGATTTCTATGAGACATACTCGACCGATGCAGTAGAGGCGGCAGCCATACTCGGTATCACCCTTACCCGACGGTCCAACGGCAAGGACAAGACCATAGAGATGGCAGGATTTCCGCACCATGCCCTGGACTCCTATCTCCCCAAGCTGATACGTGCCGGCAAGCGTGTTGCCATCTGCGACCAACTGGAAGACCCGAAGCTGACGAAGAAGCTCGTGAAGCGCGGCATCACCGAACTGGTGACCCCGGGTGTTGCCCTCAGCGACACCATACTCAACAACCGCGAGAACAACTTCCTTGCAGCCATACACTTCGTGCAGGGCAAGGACTTGTGTGGCGTGGCGTTCCTCGACATCTCAACAGGCGAGTTCCTGACGGCAGAAGGCAATGCTGAATATGCCGACAAGCTGATGGGCGACTTTGCCCCAAAGGAGGTGCTGTACCAGAGAGGACTGCGCCAACGGTTTGAGCAGTCATTCGGCAGCAAATACTGCACGTTTGAGCTTGACGACTGGGCGTTCACGCTCGAGAGTGCGCGCGAGCGTCTGTTGCGCCACTTTCAGGTAAAGACACTCAAGGGCTTCGGAGTGGAACGGCTGAAGAACGGCATCATTGCCTCCGGAGCGATATTGCAGTATCTCGTGCTGACACAGCACACGCAGATAAGCCACATCACTTCGCTCCGCCGCATTGAAGAAGAGAAGTACGTGCGGCTTGACAAGTTCACCGTGCGCAATCTCGAACTCATCGGCTCCATGAACGAAGGCGGCAGCAGTCTGCTCGACGTGATGGACCGCACGATATGCCCAATGGGGGCACGTCTGCTGCGCCGTTGGCTGCTGTTCCCATTGAAGGATGTCGACGCAATAAACAACCGGCTCGATGTGGTGGAATATTTCTTCCGCATGCCGGAGTTCCGCGACCTGATAGCATCACAGCTGCGACAGATCGGCGACCTTGAACGCATCGTCTCGAAAGCTGCCGTCAGCCGCATAAACCCACGCGAGGTTGTCGCGCTGAAGAACGCCCTGACAGCCATACGTCCCATAAAGGAGGCGTGTCTCAGCTCATCGAACCCACTGATACAGAGCATCGGATCCAAGCTCGACTTCTGCGAGGATCTGCGCGCACGGATAGACAGCGAGGTGTCCGACAATCCTCCGCTGCTCGTGGCAAAAGGCGGCATCATAAAGAGCGGATATAACAGTGAGCTTGACGAGCTGCGCCGCATAGCATACTCCGGCAAGGACTATCTGCTACAGATCCAGCAGCGCGAGATAGAGACAACAGGCATTCCGAGCCTGAAGATTGGCTTCAACAACGTCTTCGGATACTACATCGAGGTGCGCAATACGCACAAGGACAAGGTGCCGCGCGAATGGATACGCAAGCAGACACTGGTCAATGCCGAGCGATACATCACCGAGGAGCTGAAGGAATATGAGGAGAAGATACTCGGGGCGGAGGACAAGATACTGGCAATGGAAGACACCCTGTTCCGAGAGCTGCTACAGGCTCTGATGGGATACATACCCGCCATCCAGAACGATGCCGCACTGCTTGCACGCATGGATTGCCTGCTGTCGATGGCCACCGTGGCTACCGAGGGCAAATACATACGTCCGGTGGTTTCCGCCGACAGCGTGCTCGACATACGGCAAGGCCGACATCCTGTCATTGAGAAGCAACTGCCGCCGGGCGAACGGTATGTGCCCAACGACGTGGAACTCGACAGCGAGAAGCAGCAGATCATAATCATCACCGGTCCCAACATGGCAGGCAAGTCCGCCCTGCTGCGACAGACGGCACTGATAGCACTGATGGCTCAGACGGGGTCATTCGTTCCGGCGGAGAGTGCGCACGTAGGCATTGTGGACAAAATCTTCACGCGTGTAGGGGCGAGCGACAACATATCGGTGGGCGAAAGCACATTCATGGTGGAGATGACCGAGGCTGCCGACATCATGAACAACCTGTCTCCGCGCAGCCTGGTGCTGTTTGACGAGCTGGGACGCGGCACATCGACCTACGACGGCATCTCCATTGCCTGGGCCATTGTGGAGTATATCCACAACAATCCCAAAGCACATGCCCGCACGCTCTTCGCCACACACTATCACGAGCTTAACGAGATGGAGAACCTGTATCCGCGCATCAAGAACTACAACGTATCGGTGCGCGAGGTGGACAATCAGGTCATCTTCCTGCGCAAGTTGGAACGTGGCGGCAGTGAGCACTCGTTCGGAATACATGTTGCCAAGATTGCCGGAATGCCGGCATCAATCGTGAAGCGTGCAAACGAAGTGCTGAAGACGTTGGAGAAGGAACAGGGACAAGGCTCCATAGGCAAGCCGCTGATAGAAGGCAGTCAGGAAGGGATGCAGCTCAGCTTCTTCCAGCTCGACGACCCTGTGCTGTGCCAGATACGCGACGGCATCCTCAATCTCGATGTCGACAATCTCACGCCCATTGAGGCTCTGAACAAGCTCAATGACATAAAGCGTATTCTTAAAGGGAAATAGGTGTGTGTGCCTCGTCCGGTGCACCCGTCTGCGGCTATTCTTCAAGATAGCGGCTGTCGTCCTGCCCGTCGTCGTCGGCACCCGACAGACGCTGATGCTGCATGGCGCGTAGCTGCTTCACAAACAGTTCGTCACGCTTTATGCGCTTCAATGCCGAGTGTGCCGCATTCTGCTGCGATTCTTTCTTGGAATATCCCTCACCGTCTCCTGCGACAAGTCCCTCTATTAGGGCTTCGGAGTGGAACATAGGGCTGTTGTGGGCATCGATTGACTGATCCACGAGGCTGAATGTCATCACGAATCTGCGGCGTTGGCACCACTCCAGAAGTCTCGACTTATGGTTCTGCTCCTGACGTGCCATCTTCTCGATGTCGATATAGTCTCTCAGAATCCTGTCGCTGATAAATCTCCGGCAATACTCATAGCCTCTGTCCAGGTAGATGGCTCCCATGAGTGCCTCGAAGGCATTGCCGAACATGTTGTTGTTGTGTGTCGTGGAGTGCTGGGTGAATTTCATCATCCTGTCAAGTCCCATGCGCACTGCCAGGTCGTTGAGTGTTTCTCTCTGCACAATCTTGGAGCGTGTGTTCGTCAGGAACCCTTCGCCCTTCTCGCTGAAGCGGTCGAACAGGATGTCGCTGACCACTGCTTCAAGTACGGCATCGCCAAGATATTCCAGGCGTTCGTTATTGACCGGTCTTCCTTTCTGCTTGTGCAGGGAGCTTGACTTGTGCAGCAATGCGATGCGGTAGTATCTCAAGTCGTGTGGAAGGAAGCCGAGCATCCTGTAGAAAACAAGATAGGACTGCCTGTCCTTGCGGAACGGCAATCCTATCCTGTATATGATATCTTCAAACACCCCTTACTCAGAGTACTTCTTTATCAGGAGGCACGCATTGTGCCCACCGAAGCCGAACGTGTTCGACAGAGCCACATTGACCGTGCGCTTCTGTGCCTTGTTGAAGGTGAAGTTCAGGTTGTAGTCGATGTTCTCATCCTTATCGTCCTCCTCATGGTTGATGGTCGGAGGCACGATGTCGTCTCTCACAGACAGAACGCAGACAATAGCCTCGGCTGCACCGGCAGCACCAAGCATGTGTCCCGTCATGGACTTCGTCGAGCTGATGTTGAGCTTGTAGGCGTGTTCGCCGAAGACGGCCTGTATGGCCTTCACTTCAGACACGTCGCCCACAGGTGTCGATGTGCCATGCACATTGATATAGTCCACATCTTCCGGACGCAGGCCTGCGTCTTCGAGCGCGTTCTGCATCACGAGCCTGGCTCCCAATCCTTCGGGATGCGACGCAGTCAGATGATAGGCGTCGGCAGACATGCCTTCGCCCACTATCTCTGCATATATCTTCGCTCCACGAGCCTTTGCATGTTCGAGTTCTTCCAGTATCAGGCATCCCGAACCCTCACCCATCACGAAGCCGTCACGGCTTCCGCTGAATGGTCTTGATGCCGTCTCAGGGCTGTCATTGCGCGTCGACAGGGCGTGCATGGCATTGAATCCGCCAAGACCGCCTGCCGAGATTGCTGCCTCAGCACCACCGGACACGATGACATTTGCCTTGCCCAACCGTATCAGATTGAAAGCATCGGCCACGGCTGTGGTCGATGTTGCGCAAGCTGATGCGGTCGAATAGTTGGGACCGTGAAATCCATACATGATGGAAATCTGTCCTGCCGCTATGTCCGAAATCATCTTGGGGATGAAGAATGGGCTGAACTTGGGGCCTTGATCCAAATGCTGGTGGTAGTAGCCCTCCTCTTCCTCGAATGTCTGTATTCCGCCTATTCCCGAGCCGAACACGACACCGATTCTGTTCAAGTCTTCTGTCTGGAGGTCAAGACCCGAGTCTTCTATGGCCTGCTTTGCTGCTGCTATGGCATACTGTGCGTAAGGATCCATCTTGCGGGCTTCCTTGCGGTCCATGTAGTCCGTAGCATTGAAATTCTTTACTTCGCAGGCTATGTGGGTCTTGAAAAGAGAGGTGTCAAAGTGAGTTATTGTGCCGCAGCCGCTCACGCCCTTGAGGATGTTGTCCCAGAAATCCTGAACGGTATTTCCTATTGGGGTGATAGCTCCGAGTCCTGTTACGACAACTCTTTTTAATTCCATACTGGCAATTGTGTGGATTCCTTATTTTTGGTTTGCCTCAATGTAGGCAATGGCATCGCCGACTGTTGAAATCTTCTCTGCCTGATCGTCAGGAATTGTCAAACCGAACTCTTTCTCAAACTCCATGATAAGCTCCACTGTATCAAGTGAATCTGCACCCAAATCGTTTGTAAAGCTTGCCTCCGGCTTAACTTCAGACTCCTCTACACCTAACTTGTCGACAATTATTGCCTTTACCTTTGATGCAATATCTTCTGCCATAGTTTCTGTTTTTTAGTTTATTTATTGTTTTAATTTGTTTTCATGCAGCCGCTGCTGCAGCAAAATCCGGCATCACGCACAGCAAAAACCGTTGATTGTTTATTCTTACCTTTAAGTTTTGCTTAATTTTGCGGTGCAAAGGAAAAGACTTTTATCTGTCCCAACAAATATTTGATTGAATAAATGCCGTTTTTTGCACACTGCATACTGAGGTGTGCAGACGCATGCGGCCTAAAAAAGTCATATAATATTGAGTATGAACATCGCTATTCTTGCCTCCGGCAACGGCACCAACGCAGAGAATATTGTCAACAGCTTCCGCGAAAGCACGGCGGTGAATGTCAGCATGATCATAACGAATGTGCGCAACGCCTACGTCATCGAGCGTGCCAGGAGCCTCAACATTCCGTGTGCCTATTTCTCGAAGAGCTTCTGGCAGGACGGACACGCCATAGCGGCATTCATGCGTCAGCAGAACATCGGACTGATTGTGTTGGCAGGGTTTCTTGCCAAGGTGCCGGACGTGCTCATTGAGGCATGGCCCGACCGGATCATCAACATCCACCCTTCACTGCTGCCGAAATACGGAGGCAAGGGCATGTACGGCGACCGCGTGCATGAAGCGGTGATTGCTGCCGGCGACAAGGAGAGCGGCATAACCATACACTATATCAACGAACGATTGGATGAGGGACAGGTCATTGCACAGTACCGATGCGAGGTCTGCCCTGATGATACGCCGCACACATTGGCACAGCGCGTGCACGAACTCGAATACCGCTACTACCCCCAAGTCATCAAGATGCTGGCAGAGAAGCCGGAGCCTACTCCGTTTGAAGATCTATGATGCGATATTCATGGTGCGTGGCAGGTACGAACTTCTCTATAAGATCCCTGAAAGAAAGGCGTAAGGTAGCCGTGTTGACGCACGGATGACAGCCGAAATATTCTGAGGAGAACAGATCGCGGTCTATCACCAACAGCACCTTCCCCTCTTTGTCGTGTATGAGTCCCATGGGTGATACCGCACCCGGATGCAGTCCCAAGAGACCGGTCATGTGGCTCTCGTCCGCAAAGGAGAGGCGCGAACAGCCGAGCTCTTTTGTCAGAAACTTGGTCTTGAACACCTTGTCGCCCGGCAGCATGAGCAGATAGAACTGCGTCTGTTGCCTGTTGCACAGGAAGAGGTTCTTGCAAATGGGTGCACCGAGTTTCTTTTCCACGGCGGCACACTCCTCCATGGTATATGCAGCCTCATGCGTGAGGAAGTCATACTCTATCCCGTGTTCATCGAGGAAAAGAAAAGTCTCTCTTTCAGCCTCTTCCATACCGCTCATGTCCATCGGATGTCCTTTATATCCTTGCTCCATATTCTTACGCCGGCTTCCACCATAAATTGGTGCGCCATCGCAAAGGTACTCATAACCGTTATAATACGGACATAAATGTTGTCCGAAGCCTGCTCATGTCCTTTCACATCGAACGTTGTGAACGTTCACATCGACCGTTGTGAGTGTTCACATCGACCGTTGTGAATG
>CAVDAU010000049.1:0-12977 GCA_963607015.1 Streptococcaceae bacterium | reverse complement strand
AAATCAGTGCTTCTATGGCTGTACGTCCACACGGCTGTGGCTGTACATCCACAGAGCTATGGCTGTACGTCCACGGAGCTGTGGCTGTACGTCCACAGATACTGTGGTTGAACGTCCACAGAAATGTGAATGTCAGCACCCACCAAGTCTATTCCCACTCGATGGTGCTTGGCGGCTTTGAGGAGATGTCGTAGCAGACGCGGTTGACACCCTTGACCTTGTTGATGATCTCGTTTGAGACCTTCGCGAGGAAGTCGTAGGGCAGGCGTGCCCAGTCGGCTGTCATTGCATCGACGCTGGTGACGGCGCGCAGTGCCACGGGATGCTCGTAGGTGCGCTCATCGCCCATGACACCTACGGAACGCACGGTGGAGAGCAGCACGGCACCTGCCTGCCATACGCTGTCGTAGAGCGGCGTGCCGTCGGGCAGTAGCCAGGATCGCATGGTGCGGATATAGATGTCGTCGGCCTCCTGAAGGATGCGTACCTTGTCGGGCGTGACCTCGCCGAGGATGCGCACTGCCAGTCCGGGGCCGGGGAAGGGATGGCGGCCTATGAGGCGTTCGGGCATTCCGAGCTGCCGTCCTACGCGTCGCACCTCGTCCTTGAAGAGCCAGCGCAGCGGCTCGCAGAGGCTGAGGTTCATCTCCTCGGGCAGTCCGCCGACGTTGTGATGGCTCTTGATGGTCATGCCGGTGATACTGAGGCTCTCGATGCGGTCGGGGTAGATGGTGCCCTGTGCGAGCCACCGCGCGTCCTTGACCTTACGCGCCTCGGCATCGAAGACCTCCACGAAGTCGCGCCCTATGATCTTGCGCTTCCGCTCGGGGTCGGTGACGCCCTCAAGATCCTTGAAGAACTTGGCCGAGGCATCCACGCCTACGACATTGAGGCCGAGGCCGCGGTAGTCGTCCATGACCTGACGGAACTCGTCCTTGCGTAACATTCCGTGGTCGACGAAGATGCACGTGAGGTTCCCTCCGATGGCACGGCTGAGGAGCGTGGCGCAGACGCTGGAGTCGACGCCTCCGCTGAGTCCGAGGATGACGCGGTCACTGCCGAGCTGACTGCGCAGCTCCTGCACGGTGGTCTCGACGAACGATGCCGCGCTCCATTCCTGACGGCTGCCGCAGATGCCTACGACGAAGTTGCGCAGCAGGAGCGATCCCTGAACGGAGTGATGGACCTCGGGATGGAACTGGACAGCCCACACGCGGCGGTCGGGGCAGGCATAGGCGGCGTTGGCGACATGCTCCGTGGAGGCTATGCGGCGGCAGTCGGCGGGCAGGGCGGTGATGGTGTCGCCATGGCTCATCCATACCTGCGAGTCGGTGCTGAAGCCCGCGAAGAGTGGGTCTGCGGCATCGAAGGCGGTGAGGTGTGCACGTCCGTACTCGCGCGAACCGGCCGGCTCCACGGTGCCACCGCCGACGGAGGCCATGAGCTGTGCGCCATAGCAGATGCCGAGGACGGGATATTTGCCGATGAACTTCGAGAAGTCGGGACGGAAGGCCTTGTCGTCGTAGACGGAGTATGGCGATCCGCTGAGGATGACGCCGATGATGTCGGGGTCGTCGTCGGGGAACTTGTTGTAGGGCAGGATCTCGCAGAAAGTGTCCAGCTCGCGCACGCGGCGGCCTATGAGCTGCGTGGTCTGGGAGCCGAAGTCGAGGATGATGATTTTCTGTTGCATAACGGTTCGTTAGGGTTTGACGGGGCAAAGGTAATAAAAAGGAGGGGCAGCCATGCGGCTGCCCCTCCTTATTTAGTGGGCAAGATGAGAAATCACTGCCAGTTGACGTTCTGCTTGAAGCGTCCGGCTGCGGTGATGATCTCCGTCTCGGGGATGGGCAGTGTCACCCAGTTGGCACCGTAGACGTTGGAGTACTTGCTGAGGTACTGCGCCTCGTATGCCTTGAACTCATTGTTCAGCACATCGGCAACCTCGCCCCAGCGAGCCAGGTCGAACCAGCGATGACCCTCCATGCCGAACTCGGCACGCAGCTCACGCTTCAGAGCCGTGGTGGCCTCTGTGGCGTTGGCAAACGAGGTGTAGAGACCCAGGCGGTAGTTGGCAACGGTGTTGCTGACCGTGCGGTTGTTGACCTTGTCCTGGAAGGTGTAGGCCTCGGGAACTGCGAGGCCTGCGGCAGCATAGTAGCTCTCGTTGCCGGCAGTGGTGTAGACACTGTTGGCAGCACGCCCGCGCACCTGATTGATGTACTGCAGTGCGGTGGCGAGCTCGCCGTCGTGGATTGCCACCTCAGCACGCATCAGCAGGATTTCTGCATAGCGGATGATGTGGTAGTTCTTTGCCGTTGAGGTGGGGTATGTCGCCGAGGCGTAGGACGGGCGATCCGCTTTCTTGGGTTCGGGCTTCTTGTTCATGTAGAGACCGCCGTTGGTGTAGTCGCGCACCCAACCGGTGATGGTGGACTGTGACGGCACGCCATAGTCGAGGAACGGCACGCCGAAACGTCCGGCGCACACGTCGAGGCGCGGGTCGGTGTAGGTCTCCAGATCGGAAGCCACGGCACCGTTGACCATCTGCGTCAGGGCAGCCTTGCTGCGGTATGACGCATCGGGCAGACCGCTTTCGTCGACGATGAAGCTGTTGACGAACTCATACGTTGGCTGGTAGAAGCCCCAACCGCCGATGCCGGAAGCACCGGGCTGGGAGACGGAGTATGCAGAGATGACGGCAGAGGTGAAGATCTGCGTACCGCTGATGGTGGTCTGAATGTCGAAGACATCCTCACCGTTCCAGTCGGAAGTGTCGACATCGAAGAGGTCGGCATAGTTGTCTACGAGGCGATACTTCGTGCCCTGTGCGTTCTTGCCGTTGGCGATGATGCCGTCAAGCAGATCCTTGCAGTCTTTCCAGTGATCCTCGGTGCCGTTTGTGCCGTTATAGGGCGACGACCAGTAGAGGTAGAGCTTGGCGAGCACCGCCTTGGCCTGCCACGATGTGGCGCGTGCCTTCTCGGAGTCGCTCCAGGTCTCGGGCAGGTTCTCGACAGCATAGAGGAGGTCTGCCTCCACCTCGTCCCAAATGTATTCATAGTTGCCGTTCTCGTCGAGGTTGCCCACCTGCGGGTCTGTCGATGCCTGGTAGGCCTCGAGCGTCACGTAGGGGATGGCAGCACCGAAGATGCGTATGCCCTCGAACATCCACACGCCCTTGATGAAGCGTGCCTGTGCGATGACCTGCTCCTTGTTCGGGAGTGCGTCGCCCATCTTCTCTGCCATGCTGATGACATTGTTGCAGCGTTTCACGGACTCATAGATGGCGTTCCACTCCTCCGTGAGGTAGGAGTTGGAGCTGACGATGGCCCAGGTCTCGAGTGCCGTGAGGTCCGACTGGTCTGTCGCCGTGGATCCCTTGTTGGCATCGGCACCCATGATGTCGCCATAGACCCAGCCTGTCATGGACGTATTTCCCATGGTCCATACGTGTGTCTTTATTCCGTAGAACGTGTTGTAGGCAGCATTCAGGACATAGTCAATGCCCTCTTCGCTCGTCAGTGTGCTCTCGCTGACAGCACCCACGGGGTCCAGCTCCAGAAAGCTGTCGCCGCAACCGGTCATAGACAGCGAGCCAAGAGCCAATGCTGAATATAGTATTGCTTTTTTCATATCGTTACGTATATAATGTTTTCTGTTCTATATATATAAATGTATGCATCAGAAGTCGATGTTGACACCGAAGAGGTACTGGCGCGGCATTCCGTAGGAGCCGTAGTCGATGCCCTTCATCATGTCGTTAGACGAGTCGCCGTTGTTCGAGCGCACCTCGGGGTCAAGACCGTCGTAGCCGGTGATGGTGAAGACGTTTGCCAGCTGTGCGTAGAAGCGGATGCGGCTGAAGCCGATCTTGCTGACGACCTTCTTCGGCAGTGAGTAGCCGAGGGTGAGCGTCTGCATGCGGAGGTAAGAGCCGTCCTGAACATACTGCGAGTGAGACTGCGTGGTCTCTGCATTGGTGTCGCCATAGACCCAGAGAGGCAGTGTGCCGTTGGGGTTGGTGTCGGGGTTCCATGCCTGGCTGATGCGGTCGTAGGAGAACGAGTTGCTCAGGTTGCCCCAGAGGGTGTAGTACTCGTAGTGCTTGTAGAGGTCGTTGCCGATGGAGTAGTACAGATAGGTGCTCAGATCCCAGTCCTTCCATGTCAGGCCGATGTTGAAGCCGCCGGTGAGGTCGGGATGAGGATTACCGATGATGGTGCGGTCGTCTGCATCGACCTTGCCGTCGTTGTTGGTGTCCTTCCACTTGTAGTGACCGACCCACGAAGAGGCGGTAGACTCAAGAGCGGCAAGGTCTGCCACGCCGTAGGGCAGGATGGTCTCGCCGTTGGCGTTCTTGTAGTTCAGCACGTCCTCGACCGACTTGTAGATGCCGTCGTCGACATAGCCGTAGAACATTGACACGGGCTGTCCGACGGTGGTGATGGTGAGGTCGGTGATACGTGTCGATGTGTAGAGGTTTGACGAGCCGAGGCGTGTCACCTCATTCTTGTACCAGCTGGCGTTGGCACTGACGTTGTAGTTGACCTGACCGATCTTGTCGCGCCATCCGATCTGGAAGTCGATACCGGTGTTCTTCAGGTCACCGATGTTGACGTTTGGCTTCGTGCCGTTGCCGGCAAGTCCTGTCCAGTTTGCAGGCACGAGCATGTCTGAGGTCTTCTTCACATAGAAGTCGAAGCTGGCTGTCAGTCGGCTGTTGAGTGCCGTGAGGTCGACGCCGGCATTGAGCATCTTCATGGTCTCCCAGCGTGCCTCGGTGTCGCCGAGTGAGGAGATGGCGAAGCCTGTCGATGCACCCGAGTTGCCGCCGCTGACGTTCCAGAGGTAATACTGCGCGTTGCTGTACTGGAAGGCGTAGTTGTAGGCACCGATGTTGGAGTTACCGGTCGTACCGTAGCCGGCGCGAATCTTGAGGTCGTCCATCCACGTGGAGCGTGCCTGCTCGAGGAACTTCTCGTCGGAGATACGCCATCCGAGTGAGATCGACGGGAACGTACCCCAGCGGTGCTTGCTCGAGAACTTTGAGGAGGCGTCGCGACGCATGGTCAGCGTGGCGAGGTACTTGCCCTTGTAGGAGTAGTCGGCACGGCCGAAGTAGCCGAACATTGTGAACTTGCTCGGATAGTAGCCGCTGACGGTCTGGCTTGCGCCGCCGCCGTTGCTCAGCGTCCAGGTGTTCGGGTCGCGCTCGAAGATGTAGTCATAGTCCGTACCTGTCATGCTCTTGCCAATGCCCGACTTGATGGCCTCGGTACCGATCATGAGGGTGAGGTCGTGGTCGTCGGCGAAGGTATGCTTGTAGGTAGCGGTGTTTGTCCACTGCCAGTCGAAGTTCCACGAGGCAGTCTCGGAGAGGCTGTTGCGTGAAGAGCCTTCCTTGTTCCACGCCACGCTCTTCTCGCTCATCGTGGTGCTCCAGCTGCCCATGAGGCTGACGGAGAACTGCGAGCGCAGGGACAGGCCCTTGATCCACGGGTCTTTCAGCTCTGCGAACACAGCCGACTGCATGCGGAAGAAGCGCGTGAAGTCGTTCTTGGAGTTGATGACGGTGGAGAGAGCCGAGTTGTCACGGCCGCCACCGCCGACAGAGCCGGCGAAGTCACCGCCTGCGTTGTAGGCAGGCACCCAGGAGTTCATGGTGTATGTCTGCGCGAAGACACTCGAGTCGCCCTGACGGCCGCGCTCACCGGTCATCTTCATGGTAGAAGCGTTGGTGTTCTGGCCGAGGGTGAAGTGCTTCGTGGGGTTGAACGTGGTGTTGACACGCAGGTTGTAGCGTTCGAAGCTGGAGTTCTTGATGGTTCCCTCGCGGTTCATGTAGCCGAGAGAGATGGCATACTGGCCCTTCTCGCCACCACCCTGGACAGAAAGCTCATGGTTGGTGGAGATGCCGGTCTGCGTCACCTGATCGTACCAGTTGGTACCGGCGAGAGCCTCCTCCTCGGACTTGCCGAGCACGTCCTTCAGATAGTAGTATGCCGAGAGGGCATAGGAGTGGGTGCCGTCGGCCTGGTAGGCGTTGACGATGTTCTGATAGAGCGAGCCGTCGCTGTAGCTGCCGCCGAACAAGCCCTCGGCAGCGGAGATGGATGTTCCGGCAGGCACGATGAGGTAAGGCATCTGCAGATCCTGAGTGCCGGTGACGTTGCCGTTGGCATCGGTCTGATAGTAGCTGCCGAACTGGCTGTGGCCGACAGTGGAGGGATCGACATTGCGGTAGGTGACCTGATTGATCTGCGACTGCTGGATGGCCTTCATATAGTCATTGGCATTGAGCATGTTGTAGCCGCTGTTTGCCATTGTGGAGGCAGAGACGTAGCCGTTGTAGGACACGCGGACTTTGCCTTCCTTGTTACCCTGCTTGGTGGTGACGATGATGACACCGTTGGCAGCGCGGGCACCGTAGATGGCTGTTGCGGCGGCATCCTTCAGGACCTGCATGGACTCGATGTCGTTGGGGTTGACGGAGTTGATGTCGACACCCTGCACGCCGTCGACAATGATCAGCGGGTCGGAACCGTTGACACCTCCGACACCACGGATACGGATTGTAGACTCACCCGAGGGGCCGCCGGAATTGGAGATATAGACACCCGATGCACGTCCCTGAAGGGCTTCTGCAAAGGTGGTGACAGGCTGCTCGGTGATGGCGTCGCGGCTGACGACGGCAACGGAACCGGTGATGTCCTTCTTTGCCTGCGTGCCGTAGCCCACGACAACGACCTCATCAAGTGTCTCGGTGTCTTCTTTCAGGGTGACGGTGAGTGATGTCTGATTGTTCTGAAGTGCGATTTCCTGTGCGATGTAGCCGATGTAGGAAACCTGAATTACGGCTCCGGAGGGTACGCCGTCGATGGTGACGTTGCCGTCCATGTCTGTGATGCCGCCGATGGTGGTGCCCTTGACAAGGACGTTGGCTCCTATGACAGGACCCAGGGCATCGTTGACCGTTACATTCACTGTGCGTCCGTTCTGCCGGACTGAAGCGACACCCTCTGACGGCATTGTCTCTACGCCTGCTGCCATGGCCGGAGTGGCACATGCGAGGAAGAGCGACGCACCATACAGGAAGGTATGCTTCCAGAAGCTAATGTCATTCATAATACTAAATTTAATAGTTAATACTTAAAATCACGCGGAGAGCTGTTCACACACTCCCCCGCTGTGAAGGCCAAAAGTATTGGCTTTTTTTCACAGACGGTTGAACAATTGTGCTTAATAGTTGCACTATCGTATGGGCGAAGGATATGGATCAATGAAGGAGCCATGCTACGGCGCAGGCATCAGGAGCTGGGGGAGGGTACGGCGGTAGGCTGTGGGGGAGACGCCTTTGTACTTCTTGAACACGCGGTTGAAGTAGGAGACGCTGTTGAAGCCGGTCTCGAAGCAGATGTCGGAGACGGAGCGCGCGGGGTCACGCACGAGCATGATGCAGGCGGCATCGATGCGGTAGCTGTCGAGATAGTCGACGAAGCTGCTACCCGTGCCCTTGCGGAAGAAGGCACAGAAAGTGGACTTGCTCATGCCCATGTGGCGCGACACCTCGTCGAGGGTGATGCTGCGCCATGCGTTCATCTTTATGAACTTGCAGGCCTTGCCGATGGCAGTGCCGTCGTCGCCGTCGGCGGCAACGGCAGCGTCCTGCGCCGGAGCCTTCTGCGCCCCGCCGCTCTCCGTACCGATGGTGACAAGCCGGAGCACACCCGACACCTGCATGGCACGGCTCTCTGTCTCCATCGAGAGCAACACCTGCGCCAGACGCTGCGAGATGGAGGTGTCGAACTTGACAAGCGGCTGCGGACTGTCGTCGGCGGTGCAGACATTGGTCAGGTAGGGGTTGGAGCTGTAGAGGTTGCGGAGGAAGGTGTCGTTGACATTGAGGCAGAGGCGTTCGGCACGGCTGTCCTCGCCGGAGTAGGTGACGGGGCTGAAGTCCCAACGGCACGACACATGGGGAGCAACGAGGATGACATCGCCCGAGGAGAAGGCGAGAGTCCTGTCGGCGGCAGTGACGAGGCCGAAGCCGGAGACGACGAACGTCAGCTCCCAGACTTCTTTCCTGTATGCGTGGACAAACTCCGACGTGCCGAGCGTCTCCCGCTCGAGGAGGAAGTCGCGAATGGCCGTGTAGAGCAGTCGAGTGTGTCGTGTAGTTCCCATGGTGTCTCCTTATTATATATATGTATATATAAAAAAAGATGGCAACTGCGCTCACGCGTGGCTGCCATGTAGCTAATACTTAAATCTAACTCTTATGAATATCTGAAAAACTCATAAGCAATACAAAAAGCGGAAAGCCCTATACCCTATCCGCGCCGCAAAAGTACCGACTTGCAGGATGTGCGGTTTGCACAATCGTGCACCGGTGTTGCATCATGTTGCATGGCGGCACAAAATTAATGCTAAAAGAAAAAGGGCAACGTTAATTTGACTTAACGCGAAAGGGCGGAGTGTTTTATTTGCTTAACCGGCAGGATGGGGCTTTGCCCATCCTGCCGGTTAAGATTCTCAAGAGAACCAGCGGACGTAGCAGAAGTCCTGCCGGTGGGGCAGTGCGGGATGCTTGGGGAACATGCGGCACGCCTGCTTGTAGCTGCCGCCGTTCTCCATGGTGAAGTCTGCCTGGAACGTGTAGAGGTCGCCCTCGCGCTTGACGACGCGGAACGGCACGACGGAGTAGATGTGCTGCCGTCCGTCGGCATCGGCACAGGTGGTGACAAGCTCCAGTCCCACGGCATCGTCGAGACCTTTCTCGTCGATGACATACCGGACGGTGTAGGTCTTGCCGCTCTCGAGCGTGTGCTGGCGCATCTCGTCCGGCTCTTCGCTGCTGACGACCTGTATGCTGTCCCAGAGGAACGCCACGTTCTCTTTCCATGCCGCCAGCTCCTTGGCGTGCTCGTTGTTGTTGGCAGAGAGGTAGCTGAAGCGGCGTGCCTCCTTGCAGTAGAACCGCTCGTAGTAGTCGTCGAGCTGCCGCTTCATGGTGAAGTGGGGAGCTATTTGGGCTATGGAGTTCTTGATGACCTTTATCCACTCCTCGGAGTAGCCTGCGGAGCCGGTGTTGTAGTACTTGGGTGCGATCTCATTCTCGAGGATGGAGTAGATGGTCGCCGCGTCGAGCTGATCCTGCTGATCCTGGTTCTGGTATGTGCGCTGCTCGGGCAGTGCCCAGCCTGCGCCCTCGCGGTAGCCCTCGCACCACCATCCGTCGAGCACGGAGAAGTTGACGACACCGTTCATGAGTGCCTTCTCGCCCGAGGTGCCCGAGGCCTCCAAGGGGCGTGTGGGCGTGTTCATCCAGATGTCGACACCGGAGATGAGGCGGCGTGCCAGCTTCATGTCGTAGTTTTCGAGGAAGATGATCTTGCCGAGGAACTCGGGACGACGCGAGATTTCCACAATCTTCTTTATCAGTCCCTGGCCTGCGCCGTCGTTGGGGTGAGCCTTGCCGGCAAAGAGGAACTGCACGGGACGGTCGGGATTGTTGATGATGCGTGCCAGACGGTCGAGGTCGGTGAAGAGCAGGTGTGCACGCTTGTAGGTGGCAAAGCGGCGTGCGAAGCCGATGAGCAGTGCGTTGGGGTTGATCTTCTCGAGCAGGGCCACGATGCGCGAGGGGTCGCCCTGGTTCTTGAGCCAGGTCTCGCTGAACTGCTGACGGATATAGTCGATGAGGTCTGTCTTGAGCGTCATGCGCGTCTTCCAGATCTCGGCATCGGGCACGTCGTAGATGGCTTTCCAGATGTCGGCATTCGACTGGTCGTAGAGGAAGTTCTCGTCGAAGCGGGAGGCGTATAGCTGCTTCCACGCCGTGGCAGCCCAGGTGGGGAAGTGGACACCGTTGGTGACATAGCCCACGTGCATCTCCTCGGGGAAGTAGCCCTTCCAGATGGGTGCGAACATGTTGCGCGACACCTCGCCGTGCTTGCGGCTGACGCCGTTGACCTCCTCGGAGGTGTTGCAGGCGAAGACAGACATGCAGAAACGCTCGCCGTGGTCGCCGGGGTTGTTGCGTCCCATGTCCATCAGCTCGTCCCAGCTGATGCCCATGCGCTGCGGGTAGCCGCCCATGTACTTGCCGAAGAGACCCTCGTCGAAGTAGTCGTGGCCGGCAGGGACGGGCGTATGGACGGTATAGAGCGAGGAGGCACGCACCAGCTCTATGGCCTGGTCGAAGGTCAGTCCGCCAGCCACATAGTCGCAGATGCGCTGCACGTTGATGAGTGCGGCGTGTCCCTCGTTGCAGTGGTAGACATCCTTGCTTATGCCGAGCCGCTTGAGGGCGAGTATGCCGCCTATGCCGAGCAGTATCTCCTGCTTGAGGCGGTTCTCCCAGTCGCCGCCATAGAGCTTATGGGTGATGTTGCGGTCGAACTCGCTGTTCAGTGGGTTGTCGGTATCGAGCAGATAGAGCGACACGCGCCCGACGTTGGCCCGCCACAGGCAGGCGTGGACGAAGTAGTCGCGATAGGGCACGTCGATGATCACCGGCTTGCCGTCGGCATCGAGCACGCGGTCGATGGGCAGCTGTCCGAAGTTCTGGGCCTCGTAGTCGGCAACCTGCTGTCCGTCCATGGAGAGTGCCTGAGTGAAGTAGCCGTAGCGGTAGAGCAGGCCGACGGCACACATGTCGACATTGCTGTCGGAGGCCTCCTTGAGATAGTCGCCGGCGAGTATGCCAAGGCCGCCGGAGTAGATCTTGAGGACATGATCCAAGCCGTACTCCATGCTGAAGTAGGCCACGGAGGGGCGGGATGTGTCGGGACTGACGTCCATATAGTTGCGGAACCGCGTGTAGATGTCGTCAAGACGACGCAGGACGACCTTGTCCTTGGCGTAGGCCTCGAGCTTGGCGTAGCTTATGCGCTCGAGCAGGAGGACAGGGTTCTGCCCCACCTTCTTCCAGAGCACGGGATCCAAATCCTTGAAGAAATCGGTGACATCGAAGTTCCATGACCACCACAGGTTGTGGGCCAGCTCGGAGAGCTTCTCCAGCTCGGCAGGGATGTGCGACTTGACGGAGACATCCTCCCAGTTTGCTGCATTTACATTACTCGCTTTGATTTTCATTTCTCTCTCTGTGTATATTTGACTTTTCTTGTTTTCTCTCTATTGTCTCTTTACTCCTGCGCAGCAGGTCCCGCCGCCTCACGGCAGCAACGCTTCAGGGCATTGCGAAAGGCCACGTCGTAGGCGCGGCAGTAGTAGCCGATGAAATGGCTCCATGAAGCCTTGGAGGCCAGGGCCGAGGCCTTGAGCCGCGCACTGCGCACGGCGGCACCGTCCATGCCGGCATATTCGAGGATGGTGTCGACGAGGCTGTCGGTCAGCGGGAAGTAGTTGTCGTCTGTACGATGGAGCACACGGACACCGCTGCCTATGGGGCGGTCGCCCTGCTCATCGAGCACCCAGCGGCCGAAGCCGGCGAGGTCGGTGGTGACGGTGGGGACATGGAACGCCATGCTCTCGAGCGGCGTGTAGCCCCAGGGTTCGTAGTAGGAGGGATAGGCCGTGAGGTCGAAGCCGGACAGGAGGCCGTAGTACTCCTTGTTGTATATGCCGTCGCGCCCGTCGAGATAGCACGGCACGAACATGACGCGGACATTGCCGGCAGTGGCATTGAGCAGTCCGTGGTGGCGCAGCATGCCGAGGATGCGGTCGGAGTCGGCATTGTGGATGCTGTGGGTGATATAGGGGTCGGGCAGCGGCACGCTGAACGACAGTCCGGAGTCGAGACGCCGGCGGAGGTCGGAACGGTAGGTGTCGAGCCATGCGGGCACGGTGATGAGTGCCAGCACCTTGCGGTGGAGGCGGCTGTCGTGCTGCAGGCGCGAGAGTGCCTCGATGAACACGTCGAGACCTTTGTTGCGGAACTCATAGCGTCCGGTAGTGGCAAGGATCAGGGTGTCGTCGGCGAAGGTCTCGCCCATGAGGCAGGAGGCGACACGGAGCATGAGGCTGCGTGCGGCGCGACGGGCGGCGGTGTAGGCCGCACCCCGTGGCACGATGTCCGGCTCAAAGCCATTGGGCAGAACCACATCGGCAGGCTTCGTGAGCAGTTGGCGGCACTCGTCGTCGGTGATGCGGCTGACGGTGGTGAAGCAGTCGACATGGAGTGCCGTCTGCTTCTCAATGGAGTGTTTGGACTGCATGTTCAACTCGGCAGCCATTTGGTCGCCGTCATAGCCGGGCAGGCAACTGTAGAGGGGCTTGCCGTTGCCGGCGATGGAACGTCCTATCGACGTGGCATGGGTGGTGAAGACGGTGGCTATCTCGGGCACATGCTTTTGGAGGTAGAGGACGGACATGCCGAGCATCCACTCGTTGGCATGGAAGATGACGCGGTCGGCGGGCGTGAGGCAGAAGCGGTAGTAGCTCTCCACGACCTTGCCGACAGCCACGGCAAACATGCAGGACTCGTCGTAGTCGCCATAGGCATGGAGCGAGTCGACACCGAAGTCGGCCCACATGCGGCCATAGATGGCATCCTTGTCGCCGAACAGCGGTTTGAAGTCGACGAGGATGGCGAGGGGGCTGCCCTCGATGTTCCAGCGTCCGAGGCGCACACGGATGCCGTCGTGGACGGCTGCATGGTGCTTCCACGCCGCACAGTAGTTGTCCAGCTCGGTGAAGAGCGGGTTGTCCGTGCCGAAGTCGGGACCGATGAATATCAGTTTGTCGCCAAGGGAGGCCTTCAGCGTCTTTGCGCGGGTGGACAGGACGGTGTAGATGCCGCCGACCCTGTTGCAGACTTCCCAACTGGATTCAAAGATGTAGTCGGGCTTTTGCGGATTCGTTGACATATCGGACATTATTCCTCCGTTTTTGGGCGCAAAATTAGCAATAATCCCGTCAATAGCGGACAAAGAGGGAAGAAAAGTGAGGAAAGGGAGCACGGCTCTTTCATTTAAAAAGGCTTGGATTTCTTCCAAACTGCAGCTCATGTC
>CAVDAU010000048.1:0-13097 GCA_963607015.1 Streptococcaceae bacterium | reverse complement strand
GCCATAGCTCTGTGGACGTACAGCCACAGCCGTGTGGACGTACAGCCATGGAAACACTGATTTTCAATGCGTTACAACACCAGACACCGATATTCATGTCCTACGGCGTGCCTACAGTGTGATAACGCAAAACGTAAGATTCAGATGCTGACCCTTGAGAATGCGGGGGCATCGATGTCGCAGAAGTCGCGGTCCAGATACTTGTAGTAGCCGGTTATGGCAATCATGGCGGCATTGTCGGTGGTGTAGCTGAACTTCGGGATGAAGATGTTCCAGCCCAGTCGCGCGGCATGGTCGCGGAAGGCATTGCGCAGGCCGTTATTGGCACTTACGCCTCCTGCCAGTGCCACGTCCTTGATGCCGTACTGCTTCACCGCACGGCGCAGCTTGTCCATCAGTATGTCTACGATCGTTGCTTCGAGCGATGCCGCGAGGTCTTCCTTGTGGTGCTCCACGAAGTCGGGGTCGGTCTTGACCCACTCGCGCAGGGAGTAGAGGAACGATGTCTTCAGTCCGCTGAAGCTGTAGTCCAGTGCGGCGATGTGCGGCTTGCTGAATGTGAAAGCCTTGGGATTGCCCTGACGTGCCAGCTTGTCTATGATGGGGCCTCCCGGATAGCCAAGTCCCATCACCTTGGAACACTTGTCGATGGCCTCACCGGCGGCGTCGTCGATGGTCTGTCCGAGAATCTCCATGTCGTTGTGGGCACGCACGAGCACTATCTGCGAGTTGCCGCCTGACACCAGCAGGCAGATGAAAGGCAACTGCGGCTGCACGTTCTCCTCGCCCTCCACCTTGATGAAGTTGGCAAGGATGTGTCCGGTGAGGTGGTTGACATCGATTAGCGGGATGCCGAGCGAACAGGCCATGCCCTTGGCGAAGCTGACACCCACGAGCAGCGAGCCCATGAGTCCGGGGCCGCGCGTGAAAGCTATGGCACTGAGGTCTGTACGGTCTATGCCCGCCTGCTTCAGAGCCTCATGCACCACGGGCACGATGTTCTGCTGGTGGGCACGCGATGCCAGCTCCGGCACCACGCCGCCATAGGCCATGTGAACCTTTTGGCTTGCCACGACGTTGCTCAGAAGATAGCCGTCGCGGATGACGGCAGCCGATGTGTCGTCGCATGACGACTCAATGCCGAGTATGTATGTGTCGCTCATCTTTCTCCTCGTTTCTTCCACCGGTGCGGAGTGCGCCGATGCGGTTGCAAAAGTAGTAAAAAAGGGTCTCGGTTAACATATAAATTCCTATTTTTGCCCCGTTTACTCGGGAGAGGGCTGCCGTATAAAGACATTCAAGAACATAGTGACGTGGGTGGTGGCGATTGTGCTTGTGGCATACATAGGCATGGTCGCAGCGTTCAATGTCCCCGTGCTGAAGCACGGGATCTCGCGTGCCGTGTCGGCGGAGCTGTCGGCATGGCTCGGGGCGGAGGTCAGCATTGGCGACATAAGCCCGGGATTCCTGAACCGCCTGATCGTGGAAGACGTGCTGCTGCATGACCGGCAGGGGCGCGAGATGCTGCGCGTGGCACGCTTCTCCGCCAAGTACAGCCTGATGCCGCTGCTGGAGGGACGTGTGGCGATAAGCACGGTGCAGCTGTTCGGGTTCAACCTGCATGCCGCAAAAGACAGTGCTGATGCCCGGCCGAACTTCCGGTTCCTGATAGACAAATTCTCGTCCGGCGACAACACGCCGCCGAGCCATATAGACCTGCGCATAAACACCCTGCTGCTGCGGCGTGGCACCGTGACCTACGACGTGGGCGGTGCCGACAGCACGCCGGGTCGCTTCAACACGTCCCGTCTGGCCTTTTCCGGCATACGCGGCAACATCTCGCTCCGGTCCCTGCGCAATGACTCGCTGAACCTCTCGGTGCGCCGTCTGAGCCTTGCCGAGCAGAACTCGGGGTTTGAGCTGAGCAGCCTGGATCTGCACCTCGTGGCAGGAGACAAGGGGGCTGTGGTCGACGGCCTGCAGATAGAACTGCCGCAGACGGTGCTGGCGTTTGACACCATACGTGTCTGCTACGGTGACATTGCCGACCTGACGACGCGGCCCGACAGCGTGCGCTTCGACGTGCGCCTGCTGCCGTCGGGCATAACGCTGAACGACATCCGTGCCTTCGTGCCCGAGTTCTCGCAGTTCAAGGACGAGGTGCGCGTCGAGATGGCGGCACGCGGCACGCCTGACAACATTGAGTGCACCTTGCTGAACATCGACGGCGACCACCTGCAGGTGCAGGGCAGGGGTGAGGTCGGCGGACTGGCGGGAACCTCCGGTGGCAAGCTCTTCGTGAAGGCAGAGCTACAGCGGGCACTGGCAGACTCGGCAGGCGTGGCGTTCCTGACGCGCAACCTCGGACATGACGGCGGCGTGCCGGCGGCAGTGAGGAACATGAAGTTCATAGACTTCAGCGGATATGTGGAAGGCCCTGTGGACAACATTGCCGCCAACGGGCTTGTCCGCACCGACCTGGGCACCGTGGCGGCAGACGTGCACATCGACACAAGCACCGCCGGCGGCAGGCTGCGCGGCAGGGTGCAGACAGACAACTTCAAGCTGGGGCGGCTGACGGGAAACAGTGACCTGGACGGCATCACCTTCAGCCTCGACATCAACGCCGGCGACATGACGGCGCGGTATCCGCACATGACGGTGCGCGGACTGGTGGACTCGCTGCAATATCGCGGCTATACCTATAAAGACATAGAGCTTGACGGCGAATACCGCAACGGAGGGTTTGACGGACAGGCCGGCCTTAACGACGAAAATGCCCGCGTGGGCTTCAGCGGCAGCTTCAACACAGCAGGGGCGACAGATGTGTTCCGGTTCAGGGGCTTTGTCGAGGGCTTGCGTCCTGCGGAGCTGAAGATGAGCGACAGGTATCAGGGCTGTGAGATGTCGTTCCGCATCAATGCCGACTTCACCGGCGGCAACATCGACGACATGATTGGCCGTCTCAGCCTCGACAGCATGACCTACGTCACGCCCGAACGGACATACACCCTCGACAGCATAAGCCTGTCGGCCCGCCGCACCGACGACGGCGGCAAGCAGCTGCGGCTGAAGTCAGACTTCATTGATGCCGGCATTGAGGGAAACTTCTCATACCGCACGCTCTGCTCCAGCGTGGCAAGCGTCCTCGGCCGCTATCTCCCGGGCTATTTCCCGCAGACGAAAGAGCGCAGAGCCGACAATGACTTCAGCTTCGATGTCACGGTGTCGAACACCGACTTCGTGGCTGCCGTCATGCAGATGCCGCTGACGGTCTATTCGGAGTCGACACTCAAAGGCTTCTTCAGCGACAATGCCGGCCGCATGCGCATAGAGGGCTACTTCCCCCGACTGCGCTATGACGGGCGGCTGATAGAGAGTGGTGTGGTGCAGTGTGACAATTCTGGCGACCGCTTCCATGCCGGCGTGCGTTTCAGCAACCGCCGTGCCGGCGATGCGCTGAACGTCTCGGCTTCGGCCACGGCACGCAACGACAGCATTCAGGCCACGCTGAACTGGGGAAACACCGGAGCCATGACCCTGAGCGGAAGGCTGGGCGCACTGATCCACCTCGCGCAGAACGGGGCAACGGAGGGAGCGGAGGCCAAGAAGAGCACCGTCATAGACGTGCAGCCGTCGGACCTGATACTGAACGACACGCTGTGGAACGTACACCGCAGCCGCATCACCATAGAGAAGGGACGCACCGTGTTCAGCAACCTGACGGTCAACAATGCCGACCACCACATTCAGATTGACGGCGTGCTGGGTCCGGAGCCGGGGGACTCGCTGCTGATAGACATGAACAGGATGAACATCCGCTACATCTTCGACATTGCCGACCTTGGAGTGACTTTCGACGGCGAGGCCACAGGACGCTCCGTGGCTTCGGGCGTGACGGGTGAGCCGTATCTGCTGTCGGACCTCCATATAGGCAACTTCGGCTACAACGACAGCATAATAGGCGACATGAACATAATAGGCGAGTGGCACAACGACAGGAAAGGACTGTATGTCGATGCCGACATCAGGGAGGGCAACGTGGCACGCACGATGGTCGACGGATATATCTACCCGCTGAAGCCCGCAAGCTCGCTCGACCTGCACGTGCATGCCGACAGCACCAACGTGGGATTTCTACAGAGCTTCCTCGGCAACATAACGTCTGACTTCCACGGCCGCGTGTCGGGCGACGTGAACCTGTATGGCAAGTTCAAGGCCTTGACCGTGAGCGGCCGCGTGTTTGGCGATGCCGGCATGAAGATCGATATGCTGAACACGACATACAGCGTGCGCGACAGCATCGTGGCGTTGCCCGAAGGGCTGTTCTTCAGCAATGCCGCCATCTACGACGAGCGCGGCACACGCGGCGTGATGAACGGACAGATACTGTGGACGCACTTCAGGGACGTGAGCTACGACCTGTCGTTCGACGTGAACAACATGCTCGTGATGAACACCGCACAGAATGCCGACTACACGTTCTACGGCACCGTGTTCGGCACCGGAAGCATCAGCCTGACGGGCAATGATGCCGACGGCATGAACATCGACATGGGGCTGACCACAAACCGCAACACCACGTTCACCTATATTAAAGATGGTGTGACCACAGCTGCGGCAGGCGAGTTCGTGCGCTTTGTCGACCGCACACCACGGCGCACAGTGCCTGTCCCCGTGCTTTATGATGAGGAAACCACGGCGCAACAGGCGGAAGGGCGCAGCTATGCCGGCGGTTCAGGCGGAGACATAAGGCTCAACATACTGGCAGAGATCACTCCCGATGCCGTGATACGCATCGTCATGGATCCGCTGACGGGCGATGCCATAGTAAGCCGTGGCACGGCAAACCTGCGCATAGACTGGTACAACAAAGGCAACTTCTCCATGTTCGGCAGCTACAGGATGAGTCAGGGAACATACAAGATGAGCATCCAGGAAATCATACGCAAGGACTTCGTCATTCAGGACGGCAGCACGCTGACCTTTGCCGGCGATCCCTTTGAAGCCGGCATAGACCTGCACACCAAGTATCAGGTCAATTCCGTGTCGCTCAACGACCTGATACCGAATGCCAGCTCCTACATCACGCAGACATCGGTCCGCGTGGATTGCCTCATGGACATGACGGGCAGCATCACGCAGCCACAGCTGTCGCTCGGGCTGGAGCTGCCGCTCGAGAACGACGAGATACAGGCACTGATAAACAACTACATCCCCACCGAGGAGCAGATGAACATGCAGATACTCTACCTGCTGAGCATCGGCAAGTTCTATACGCCGGAGTATGTCAGCGTGACGCAGAACTCGAACGTGATGAGCAGCGTGGTGTCATCGACGCTCAGCGGACAGCTGAACAACGCGCTCTCGGCAGTCATCAACAGCGACGACTGGAACTTCGGGACCAACCTGAGCACGGGACAGGACGGATGGACCGACATGGAATTTGAGGGCATACTGTCCGGCACGCTGCTGAACAACCGCCTGATCGTTAACGGAAACTTCGGCTATCGCGAGAACCGGATGTCAAATACCAACTTCGTCGGCGACTTCGACGCACAGCTGCTGTTGACACCGTCGGGCGACATACGCCTGAAGGCATACAACGAGACCAACGACAAGTACTTCACGCGCACGAACCTCACCACGCAGGGCATTGGCATAATATTCCGCAAGGACTTCGACTCATGGAATGACTTCGCCATGCGCTCGCGTCTGAAGCTCCGTCGCCGCAACGCCTCTGCCGCAGACAGCACAGCCTTGCAGCGCGACACGCTGCAACAGATGCCTGCCGTTCAGCCTCTTGACACGCTGCAGTCTGCGGCAAAACCCGAGGTGCAGCTCAAGCGCGAGCGCGGCAACGACTGACCGGTGTCTCGGAAAAATATATTGGCAAAAGTTTTCCCGTAAAGGCTGAAACAACTATCTTTGCGCTCTGAAAAAATGAGGAATATTGTCTAACAAACGAATAACGATATGACAAAAGCTGATATTATCAATGAAATAGTCTCTAAAACCGGCCTTGACAAAAAGATTGTTCAGGAGACGGTCGAGTCTTTCATGGATGTTGTCAAGGGTTCGATGACGAAAGGTGAATGTGTCTACCTGCGTGGTTTTGGCAGCTTCATCATCAAGAGGCGTGCCCAGAAGACCGGACGCAACATATCCAAGAACACTACACTCATAATCCCCGAGCACAACATACCGGCGTTCAAACCGGCGAAGACTTTCGTGGAGCAGGTCAAAGGAAATTGACTTTTATTTAAAATATACCGTTTAACCAATTAAAAATTTCAAGAAGCTATGCCAAGCGGAAAGAAGAAGAAAAGACATAAAATGTCTACGCACAAGCGTAAAAAAAGACTGAGAAAGAACAGGCATAAGAGCAAGTAAACTCTTTCTTGCAGAAAGGTCTTTTTAAGAATCGATAAGCACAAACGGACAAACTTATGAGGAAACTTGCACAACAGGAATTAGCCAATGCCTCATGGGTTTGTTCTTTTGTTTTCAGGAATTAATTTAAAACCGCGCCGGCCGCAACGGCAGCCGGCGGAGAGAGAGTTCTAAAAAAGATAGTGAACTGTGACAAACGAACTAGTAGTAGACGTAAAGCCTACCGAGGTCTCCATAGCGTTGCTTGAAGACAACAGCCTCGTGGAGTTCCAGCGCGAAGGTCATGAAACGGCCTTCAACGTAGGCAACATTTATCTGGGGCGTGTCAAGAAGGTCATGCCCGGACTGAACGCCTGCTTCGTGGACGTGGGTTACGAAAAGGAAGCTTTTCTTCATTATTTGGACTTAGGTCCGCAATTCAACTCTTTAGAGAAGTACGTTAAACAGACTTTAAGCGACAAGAAGCATCTGACATCAATCAGCAAGGCCAAGCACCTGTCGGAACTGCCAAAGGAGGGAGCCATCAGCGAATCCCTCGCTGTGGGACAGGAAGTGGTGGTGCAGATTGTCAAGGAACCGATTTCGACAAAGGGACCGAGACTGACATCAGAGCTGTCGTTCGCCGGACGCTATCTGGTGCTGATGCCATTCGATGACAAGGTATCGGTATCGCAGAAAATCAAGTCGGCCGAAGAGCGGGCACGCCTGAAGCAGCTGCTCATGAGCATCAAGCCGAAGAACTTCGGCGTCATTGTCAGGACAGTGGCAGAAGGCAAACGCGTGGCAGAGCTTGACGGCGAGCTTAGAGTATTGGTAAAGCGATGGGAAGACGCGATGGCCAAAGCACAGAAGGCCACGAAATACCCGACACTGATATACGAGGAGACGAGCCGTGCCGTAGGCATGATACGCGATCTTTTCAATCCCTCGTTCGAGCACATCTACGTGAATGATGAGGCTGAATACAGGGAGATAAAGGACTACGTGACGCTGATAGCTCCCGAACGTGCCGAAATCGTGAAGCTGTACAAGGGCGACATTCCCATCTTTGACAAATTTGGCATCACCAAGCAGATAAAGGCCTCGTTCGGACGCACGGTGTCCTACAAGAGCGGAGCCTACCTGATTATAGAGCACACAGAGGCGTTGCACGTGGTGGACGTGAACAGCGGCAACCGCACGAAGACGAACAATCAGGAAACCACTGCACTTGAGGTGAACCTCGGAGCCGCCGACGAGCTGGCGCGACAACTGCGCTTGCGCGATATGGGCGGCATAATCGTGGTCGACTTCATCGATATGGCTCTTGCCGAAGACCGTCAGAAACTTTACGAACGCATGTGCACCGATATGCAGAAGGACAGGGCACGCCACAAGATCCTGCCGCTCAGCAAGTTCGGGCTTATGCAGATTACAAGACAAAGGGTAAGGCCTGTAATGGATGTAGACACCACAGAGGATTGTCCCACGTGTTTCGGCACGGGCAAGATAAAGTCGTCCATTCTCTTTACCGACTCTCTGGAGAGCAAGATTGACTATATAGTGAACAAACTCGGCAAGAAGAAGTTTTCCTTGCACGTCCATCCGTATGTCGCTGCCTATATCACCAAAGGCATTGTGTCGCTGAAGCGCAAGTGGCAGGTGAAGTTCGGTATCGGCTTCAAGCTGATACCAAATCAGAGCCTGGGCTTCCTGCAGTATGTGTTCTACGATGCCGACGGACAGGAGATTGACATGACGGAGAAGCACGACGCTTGATCCCGACGGCGGCACAGTGAAGCCTGAAGGAACGTGCAGCCGATAGGGAGTACAGTCAACAAGAAACTGACGGACGAGAGCCTCGGCGCAGCTATTATGTAAGGCTGCGGTGAGGCTCTCGTTGGTTATATCCACACGCCATGAACGGCGCGGGGTGGGGGCATCACCTCGTACAGCGAGAGATGCTTTCCTCGTACAGCGAGAGATAAATAGTGCTGAATGTTTTGCCGTTACATCGGTATGCCGTACATTTGCGGCGCATGGTTTGCCAAGCCCAGCAACGGGTGCGGCAATCAAAAGGGAATCAGGTGCAAATCCTGAACAGTCCCGCTGCTGTGAGTCTCCGAAAGAAAGGCCGTGAGGCAACTTTTGAGCCACTGTGCATGTGTTCGGTATGCATGGGAAGGCACGCCTCAAAGACATTGGCCGAGACGAGTCAGAAGACCTGCCATGCGATTACTGCTTATCATTGCTTTCGAGGAAAAAGCGTTGACACACGTGAGACGGGGATGTTCGGCCCGTCGCATCAATCAACATGCACTTCCGTTGGAAGTCAGTAGGAAGCAAATAAACTGCCCTATGTTTATTTGAATGAAGGTAATGGGATGATGTGACATCATCCCATTATCGTTTGTACGTTCGCACGTCCGCCCCCCCCCCGATTTGCCGTTGCACGGCCGATTTTGCTGCGTTGCCCGTCGTCGGGTGGCGGAAAAACCGTAGATTTGCCGCTACGAACAACATCCTGACAATACTTGACTTTACGATGAAGACACTCGACTTTCGTGCTGCCGGCAGATGCGCCCTTGCGTCGCTGGCGTTCTGTGCCGCCACGCTCATTGGCGGATGCACCCGTACAACCGGTGACGACATTCACTTCATGACCGACGCGGCCTACCGCCGGCAGGTGCAGGCCGACTTTGCGGAGAAGACCTCGCTCGTGGGCAGCAGCTTCTGCCCGCTCGACAGCATGGGGCTCAGCACCGAGGAGACGGAGGCCATGCAGTTCCTCTATGCCTATATGCCTGTGGCAGACATGACCGACTACAGCGCGGACTTCTACCTCCGGAACGTGCGCACAGCCTTCCGTGCCATCAGTGAGATGCCCTGGGGACAGGAGGTGCCGGAGCTGTACTTCCGCCACTTCGTCCTGCCCGTGCGTGTCAACAACGAGCGGCTCGATGCCTTCCGCCCGACCTACTATGAGGAGCTGAAGCAGCGTGTCAGCGGATTGACGATGGCGGAGGCCATACTCGAGATAAACCACTGGTGCCATGAGCACGTCACCTACCAGCCGAGCGACGGCCGCACGTCGTCACCCATGGCATCGATGCGCTCCGCCTACGGACGTTGCGGCGAGGAGTCCACGTTCACCGTCTCGGCCTTGCGTGCCGTGGGCATCCCTGCCCGTCAGGTCTACACGCCACGGTGGGCACACACCGACGACAACCACGCCTGGGTAGAGGCATGGGCCGACGGACGGTGGCACTTCCTCGGAGCCTGCGAGCCGGAGCCGGTACTCGACCTCGGGTGGTTCAACAGTGCCGCCAGCCGTGCCATGCTGATGCACACGCGCGTCTTCGGCCGTTACGGCGGTCCGGAAGAGAAGATGCTCGAGAGCAATACCTTCACCGAGATAAACCTCATCGACAACTATGCCAAGACAGCACGCATAGACTTCCACATCGTCAACGCCGACGGCACGCCTGCCGCAGGTGCACGCATCGACTTCATGATCTACAACTACGCCGAGTTCAACCCCGTGGTGACGAAGTATGCCGATGCGTCGGGCAACACGTTCCTGACAGCCGGAACGGGCGACATGATGGTGTGGGCTTCGCTCAATGGCAACTACGGCTACGCCAAGGCTTCGTTCGGCAGTGACCGCGAGTTGACCGTCACCCTCAGCCGCAACCCTGCCACCGACGCTGCACAGCAGACGTTTGCCGCCGAGGACATCGACATCGTGCCTCCTGCCGAGGATTATACGCTTCCTGCCGTCACCGACGGGCAGCGTGCCGCCAACAACGTGCGCTTCGCTGCCGAGGATTCCATCCGTCAGGCATATATGGACACATTCCTCGACGCTGCCGAGGCCGACTCCACGGTCAGTGCCGCCAAACTCCCTGCTGCCGCTGCCGCGTATCTCGTCAAGGCGCGTGGCAACTGGCAGACCGTCCTGCAGTTCCTCCTCAAGAACGCTGCCACTGACGACGGCGACATGCTGCGGCTGCTGGCTTCGCTCAGCGACAAGGATCTGCGCGACGTGTCCATGGATGTGCTCGACGATAACTATGACGACCGCCACGGCACGGTGCCGGCTCCGCGCGTGGAAAACGAGGAGCTTGTGCCCTACAAGCACTACCTGCGCCGCCATATCCCTGCACGCCTGGCCGATGAGTTTCGTGCCAATCCCGAATCCTTGGTGCGCTGGTGTCAGGACAGCCTGACGTTGGTCAGCGGACCGTACAGCGAGCGCGTGGTCATGTCGGCACGCGGCGTGTGGACATCGCGTGTGGCCGATGCCCGTTCGCGTGCCGTCTTCTTCGTCAGCGTGCTGCGCAGCCTCGGCGTTGAGGCACGGCGCGACGGCGTGACGGGCAAGGTGCAGTATGCTAAGGACGGCCGATGGAACGATGTCGACTTCGACGCGCGTCGGCAGTCCACAGCCCCCACGGGCACACTGCTGCTTGGCTACACGCCCACACCGGAGCTTGCCAATCCCGAATACTACAGCCACTTCACCATCAGCCGCATCAGTGGCGGCATTACCTCACTGCTCAGCTTCAACTCGGGGCAGGTCGACATGGGCGGCGGCGTCAGCTGGAGCAGCGTGTTCCGTCGGGGCGTGACGCTCGATGCCGGCACATATCTGCTCGTCACGGGCCGCCGCATGGCAAGCGGCAAGGTGCTGGCAGCCGCGCAGGTGTTCAACATCACCGAGGGACAGACCACGCGCCTGGAACTGCCGATGCGCAGCGTCAGCGACGATGTGGCGGTGATAGGCTCGTTCAATTCGGAATCGCAGTTCGACATGCTGCCCGACGGCAACCGCGTCAGCATACTCTCGCAGACCGGACGCGGATACTTCGCGGTCGGCATACTTGGCGTGGGGCAGGAGCCGACAAACCATGTCCTGCGCGACATTGCACGGCTCGCCGACCGCTTTGAGGGGTGGGGCAGGAAGATGATTCTCCTGTTCACGGACGAGGCACAGATGAACCGCTTCCGTGCGGCTGACTACGGACGACTGCCCGAAAACATAGTCTATGGCATTGACACCGACGGCAGCGTGCGCCGTCAGATTGAGGAGGGTATGCACATCGCCACCGGCAAGGGTCAGCTGCCGCTCATGGTCATTGCCGACACCTTCAACCGCGTGGTGTTCTTCTCGCAGGGCTACACCATCGGCATCGGCGAGCAGATGATGCAGTGCATCGGCAAGCTCTGAACCTCAGAATGACGAAATGCGGAAACCGGCACTGCGGAGCGCGTCCCAGTAGGCGGGGTAGGACTTGCTGACCACCTGCGGCTCGGCAATCCTTATGCCCGCAGGCAGGCGCAATGCCGCCGGAGCGAATGCCATCGCCATGCGGTGGTCTTCGTAGGTCTTGATGACGGGTTCCGGTGCCGGAGCACAGCGCGTGCCGTCCCACAGCAGCGCGTCGTCGCCCTCGGTGCGCAGCACGTACCCCAGCTTCTCCAGTTCGGCCGTGAGTGCCGCCATGCGGTCCGTCTCCTTTATGCGCAGGCTTTGCAGGCCGCCGAAACGGAATGTCACGCCCATGAGGCAGCACGTCACGACGAACGTTTGTGCCAGGTCGGGCATATCCACAAGGTCGGCTTCGAGCCTCCCCGCCGCCTCTCCACCGCCGCAGACCGTGACACTGCCGTCGGCACGGAACTCCGTCTCCACGCCCAACCGTCTGAACAGATCCGCACCACGGCTGTCGCCCTGACCGCTGTCGGCGAAGAGCCCTTCCAGCCTGACGCTCCCGCCGGAGAGTGCCGCCGCCTCATACCAGTAGCTTGCCGCGCTCCAGTCGTTCTCCACGGTGCAGGGAACGTCCCTGTATCCGCCGCCGTCGACGTGGAGCCTGTCCGTGGCTGTCCGGTCTGCCGTTGCTCCGTAGTGGCGCATCAGCCGTAGCGTCAGGTCTATGTACGGTCGCGAGACCATGCTTCCCGTCAGCCGCAGGTCAAGTCCTCCGTCCAGTACCGGCCCTATCATGAGCAGTGCCGAGATATATTGCGAACTCACGCTCCCGGGGATTGACAGCGGCACTGCCGACAGCCTCCTGCCGCGTATCCTCAGCGGCGGAAACCCGTCCTCGCCCTCATAGCCGATGTCTGCCCCCAACTGTCGCAGTGCGTCAACGAGAATCCCTATCGGTCTGTGCCGCATGCGCTCCGTACCTGTCATGATGTGCTCCTCGCCGTCGCAGGTGCTGAAGTAGGCCGTCAGGAAGCGCATGGCCGTGCCTGCCGCCATGATGTCGACCACCTGCGGACGGTGGGCGAGTGCCGCCGTCATCACGCGCGTGTCGTCGCAGTCGGACAGGTTCTGCGGCATGTGTGTCCCTCCTGCCAGCGCGTGCAGAATCAGTGCGCGGTTGCTGATGCTCTTCGATGCCGGCAGTGCCGGAGCCGCGTCGAGCGTCCCGGGAGCCGTTATTGTGTAGATATTCTCTGTCATTGTCATTGGTCTTCAGCTGTTTCTCTTCTCGTCTGTTGCCCTTGCTGTTGTGCGCCTTGCACAACAGCAAGGGCAACAGCAAAGATAGGGACTTTTCCACTGAACCCAAATCAGTGGAAGTCCATAACATTTGCTGCACAATCTGCAAGTCCGTTCAAAAGCGTTTACAAACCGTTCAGGAACCGTTCAGGAACTGTTCAGAAAAAGCCCGTTCCTGTTCAGAAACCTTCATTTCTGAGCAGGAACGTTC